>WFUY01000323.1 GCA_015484715.1 Thermoflexales bacterium
GGCCTCCCAAGCCGACGCCTCCCTCCCCTGGCTCCGGGAGGCCCATCCCGTCCGCCTCTCCCCCCTGCCCGCCGCCGACTTCGACCCGGACCTGGCCGCCCAACGGCTGCGGGACCACTTCGGCGTCGCTTCGCTGGAGGCCTACGGCCTGGACGGTCACCCCCTGGCCCTGGCCGCCGCGGGCGCTACCCTCCACTACCTGAAGGCGAACCAGCTCTCCGACCTGGCCCACCTGCGCCGCCTCAGCTTCTACGACGTCGCCCGCTTTATGCACCTGGACGCCACCACCCGCCGCAACCTGGAGCTGACCGAGACGCTGCGGGAGGGCCGGACCGAGGGGAGCCTCTTCCACGTCCTGGACTTCACGAAGACGGCGATGGGCGGGCGGCTCCTCCGCCGCTGGATCCACCAGCCCCTCCTGGACCTGGAGGCCATCGAGGCCCGGCAGGGGGCCGTTGCCTCGCTGGTGGACGATCCCCTCCTGCGGGCCGACCTGCGGGAGCTGCTGGACGGGCTGCACGACCTGGAGCGGCTGGTGGGGCGGATCGGCTTCGGCAACGCCAACGCCCGCGACCTGGTCGCCCTGCGCCGGGCCCTGGCCCGCATCCCCCGCCTGCAGAAGCTGCTGGAGGGCCGGCAGGTCGCCCCCCACCTCCAGGCGCTGCTGGAGGGGCTGGAGCCGCTGCCCGAGGTCTCCCGCCTCATCACCCAGGCCATCGTCGAGCACCCGCCCATCCTCGTCCGCGAGGGCGGGCTGATCCGGGCCGGCTATCACCCCGAGCTGGACGCCCTGCGCCGGACGGCGGCCCAGGGGCGGGACTGGCTGGCGGCCTACGAGGCCCAGGAGCGGGAGCGGACGGGCATCCCCAACCTGCGGATCAAGTACAACGAGGTCTTCGGTTTCTTCATCGAGGTGACCCGCAGCCACCTGAGCAAGGTGCCGCCCGAGTACGAGCGGCGGGCAACCATCACCCACGCCGAGCGCTTCATCACGCCGGCCCTGAAGGAGCGGGAGGCGGAGATCCTGGCCGCCGAGGAACGGGCCAAGGAGCTGGAGTACGACCTCTTCGTCCAGGTGCGCCGCCGAGTGGCCGCCCACGCCGACCGGCTCACCCAGGTCGCCCGTCGGCTGGCGGAACTGGACGCCCTGGCCTCCCTGGCCGAGGCCGCTGCCCGCTACGGCTACGTCCGCCCCACGGTGGACGAGAGGACGCGGATCGAGGTCCGGGAGGGCCGCCATCCCGTCGTCGAGCGGACGCTGCCGGAGGGGGAGCGCTTCGTTCCCAACGACACCTTCCTGGACGGGGAGGCCAACCGGCTGCTGATCATCACCGGCCCGAACATGGCGGGGAAGAGCGTCTACATCCGCCAGGTGGCCCTCATCGTCCTGATGGCCCAGATGGGGAGCTTCGTGCCGGCCGCCTCGGCCCACGTCGGCCTGGCCGACCGCATCTTCGTCCGGGCCGGGGCCAGCGACGACATTGCCCAGGGGCGCTCCACCTTCCTGGTGGAGATGAGCGAGACCAGCTACATCCTGCACCACGCCACTGCCCGCAGCCTGGTCGTGCTGGACGAGGTGGGGCGGGGGACGAGCACTTACGACGGGCTGGGACTGGCCTGGGCGGTGGCCGAGGAGCTACACGACCGGATCGGGGCGCGGACCCTCTTCGCCACCCACTTTCACGAACTGACGGAGCTGGCGGACCACCTGGAGGGAGCCCGCAACTACAGCCTGGCCGTCCGGGAACAGGGGGACCGGGTGATCTTCCTGCGGCGGCTGGTGCCGGGCGGGACCGACCGGAGCTTCGGCATCCAGGTGGCGCGGCTGGCGGGGCTGCCGGAGCGGGTGGTCGAGCGGGCGCTAGAGGTGCTGGAACGGCTGCAGGGCGAGCGGGTGAGGTTGCAGCAGGAAGCCGGGAAGGCGGCGGCGGTTCAGCCGGCACCGCTCCGGGAGAGGGAGGCGACCTACCTGACCGACCTGGAGGCGGGGGAGCTGCTGGTGCCGATGGACGACGCAGCCGTCTGGGCCGTCGTGCGGGAGATGCTGGCGCTGGACATCGGCAACACGACCCCGGTGGAGGCGCTGGTGGCTCTCAACCGTTGGCAGCAGCGGTTGAAAGCATCTTTGCCTGAGCAGGATTGGGGAGGGAAGTCCACGCCCTGAAGCGCTTCGGCAGGGGCATTGCCCCCACATTGACCTGGCAAGGGGTACAAGCCGGACAGCCCTTGGATCAGGCCGAGGTGGCTTCCTCAAACGGGCGATGGTGACACCGGGTCACAGGGGATGGTGAAGCAGAAGCGGCTGCCCACACCACCGTCTCCTTCCTCCACCCAGATCCGTCCGTGGTGGAGTTCGACGATCTGGCGGCAGATGGCCAGCCCCAAGCCCGTGCCCGAATGGGCACGGGTGGAGGAGTTGTCTATCTGGTAGAAGCGCTCGAAGATGCGCTCCCGCTCGGCCGGCGGGATGCCCGGCCCGGTATCGTTCACCGAGATGAGCACTTCCATCGGACGGCGCTCCACCTGAACGCGAATCTGGCCCCCGGCCGGTGTGAACTTCAGCGCGTTGTCCAGGAGATTGACCAGCACCTGGCGCAGGCGTATCGCATCGGCCCGGACGATCAGAGGCTCGACAGGGACCTCCCAGGTCAGCTCCATATCGGCTTCCTTCGCCAGCGGGCTGATCCGCTCCACCACATCGGTGATCAGTTCGTTGAGCGGGACGTCTTCCGGGAAGAGCCCTACCTGCTCCGCCTCCATCTGGGCGAACTCCAGCAGGTCGTTGATCATCCCCTGCAGGTGCTCCGTCTGACGGAAGACCGTCTCCAGACTCCGGCGCATAAAGCCGTCGAGGGGGCCGGCTCCCTCCATCAGGAGGTACTCCACGTATCCTCGTATGGTGGTCAAGGGCGTCCGCAGCTCGTGGGAGATGACGGAGAGGAAGTTGGACTTCAGTTGATCCGCTTCCTTCTGCTTGGTGATGTCGCGGAGCACGACGACCGCCCCCCAGAGGTCGCCGGGGCGGGGCACGATGGCCGAGGCCAGCGCCTCGTAGGTCACCACTTTGCCCCGTTGGCGGGAGGGGACGGTGATCAGGGCCTCGGCGATGCCCCCCCGCTCCCCTACCTCCATCGCTTCTCTCAGAACACCCTCCAACGTTACATCCCCCAGGAGTTGGGACAGAGGTCGTCCCACCACAGGGAGACCCTCTAGGTCCCACTCGGCAGCGGCAACCGGGTTGATCATCTGCAGGCGCATCTCCCGGTCCACCACAATCACCCCGTCCCCAATGCTGCGCAGGATAGCTCCCAATTCGCGCCGTTGCCGGTCCACCTCCTCGTACAAGGCGCGGATGCGTTGATGCCGGTGGTCCAGGTGCCAGGCGGTGTAGAGCACCGCCAAGATGACCAGAAGGAGCAGCGTGTAGCGCCACAGGAAGAGCTGCTCGGTCAGGAAGACGAGGGTCCCCGTCTGGAGGAAAAGGGTGGCCAGATAAATGGGGAAGGTGAAGATGGGGATGAAGATGAGGGGGTGGGTATAGGGGTAGAAGATCGCAGCCTTGATGGAAAGAAAACCGTACAGGAGGTAGACCGGACTGCTGATCCCACCGGTGTAGTAGATCAGCAGGCTGGCGAAGAGGAAATCGGCAACGTATCCGATGTAGACGATGGCGATCAGAGGGGCCGGGCGCGTCTGGAAACGGCGGGAGGCCAGGACGATGGCCAGGTTCAGCAGGCCATAGACGAGGAAGCCGGGCCAGCTTTCCACAGGGAGGGAGCTCTGATGCGCCGCCCAGACTATGTAGAGGCCGCCTGCCCACAGGAGCCAGCGGACGGGCCAGTCAATCGCCTGAAGTTCTCGGAAAAGTTCCCGGGTCTCGGACTCACGCAATGCGCTTTACCCTTTAGGCTCGTCGCCATGCCGGCCGGGACGCCTGGGGCGTGGAGGATGGCGTCGGCGTCGGCGTAGGGTTAGGGTCTGGGGGAGGATTCGTATTCGCCGCCAGGGTGGATGTCGGTGTGGGCGTCAGCGTTGGTGTCGGCGTAGGAGAAGGCCCCACGGTCTGGGTCAGGGTCGGCGTTGGCGTCAAGGTCAAGGTCGGCGTCAGGGTAAGCGTTGGCGTGAGCGTCGGCGTTGCCGTCGCTGTCAACGTCGCCGTGGGGGTCGCCGTTAGGGTCGGCGTGGACGTTGGGGTCGCCGTCGGCGTGGGGGTCGCCGTCGGCGACGGCGACGGCGTGGGCGTCAGGGACGGTGTAGCGGTGGGGGTTGGCGTCGGCGTGAAGGTGGCCGTCGGGAAGGAAGGCGGCGTTGGCCGAGGTCCACCCGGCGTCACCGTAGGCGTCCAGGTCGGTGACGGCGTGCTGGTA
>WFUY01000324.1 GCA_015484715.1 Thermoflexales bacterium
GCCCAGCGCCGGGTTGACATCCGCTTCTACCGGATCGCCGTCCTCTTCATCCTGTTCGACATCGAGATCATCTTTATGTACCCCTGGGCGGTCCTGTTTATGAACCTCTCGGCCCGCGCTTTCCTCTTCATTGAGATGCTGATCTTTATGCTGGTCCTGACGGTTGGGTACGTCTACGTCTGGCGGAAAGGGGGATTGGAATGGGATTAGAGTCCAGGCTGGGCCAGTTGGGCGTTGTCACCACAACGTTGGAACAAGCGGTCAACTGGGCCCGCAGCGGGTCCCTCTGGCCGATGCTCTTCGGGCTGGCCTGTTGCGCCATCGAGATGATGGCGACCCAGGCCTCCCGCTATGATCTCTCGCGCTTCGGGATGGAGTTGATGCGGGCCTCCCCCCGCCAGTCGGACCTGATGATCGTGGCCGGGCGGGTCTCCCGGAAGATGGCGCCGGTGCTGCGCCGCCTCTACGACCAGATGCCGGAGCCCAAGTGGGTCATCGCGATGGGGGACTGTGCCTCCTGTGGCGGCGTCTTCAACAACTACGCCATCGTCCAGGGGGTGGACGAGATCGTCCCTGTGGATGTCTATGTGGCCGGTTGCCCTCCGCGCCCCGAAGCCCTCATCCACGGCATCATGAAGCTGCACGAGAAGATCCGCCGGGAGAAACTGGTCGAGACACCCCGTTCGTAGGATTCGTCAGGAGCCCGTAGGAGCCTACTATGGAAGCCCTGATCGCCCGCTTGCGAGAGCGGTTTCCCACAGCCATCCAGGACGTGATCACCTTCCGAGGGGAGACGACGGTGGTGGTGCCCCGAGAAGCGCTGGTGGAGGTCTGCACCTACCTGCGCGACGAAGAGGGGTTTAACATGCTGGCCGACCTCTGCGCCGTGGACTACCTGCCCCGCACCCCCCGCTTCGCCGTCAACTACCACCTGCTCTCTTTGGACCACCGCCAACGGTTGCGGGTCAAGGTCTTCGTCGAGGAAGAAGACCCGGCGGTGCCCACCGTGACCGGCGTCTGGCCGGGGGCCAACTGGCACGAGCGGGAGGCCTTCGACCTGATGGGCATCCGCTTCGAGGGCCATCCCGACCCCCGGCGCATCCTGCTGCCGGCCGAGTGGGAGGGCCATCCGCTGCGCAAGGAGATCCCCGTCGTCGTCGAAGAGATCGCCTACTCCTTCAACAAAGCCCGTATCTACGCCGAAAAGCCCTTTGCCCGGGAGTAGGCCCCTTGCCGGCCCTCCTCCGCGCGCTCTCGCCGACTCATCGTCTCGTCGCCCTATCGCCTTATTGCCTTATTGCCCTATTGCCTTATCGCCTCGTCGCCTTACAGCCTTACTGCCCTATCACCTTGTCGCCTTATCGCCTCACCACCCAGGATGGATCGGAATGGCTGAAGCAGAGCACGCAACCCAACTGACCGAGCTGACCTGGCAGCAGTTGCGCACCCTGGTCTCCGAGCGGGCGCTGACCGGGGAGACGATGTTGCTGAACATGGGGCCTCAGCACCCCAGCACCCACGGCGTCCTGCGGCTGCTGCTGGAGCTGGATGGGGAGACGGTGGTCAACGTGGCCCCGGACATCGGCTTCCTCCACACCGGCATCGAGAAGAGCTGTGAGCACCGCACCTACCAGAAGGTGATCCCGCTCACCGACCGGATTGACTACCTCTCGCCCCTCTCCAACAACCTGGCCTACTGCCTGGCCGTCGAACGGCTGATGGACGTAGAGGCCCCCCCTCGAGCCCAGTACATCCGGGTGATCCTGGCCGAGCTGACCCGCCTCGCCAGCCACCTGGTCTGGCTGGCCACCAGCGCCCTCGACCTGGCGGCGATGAGCGTCTTCCTCTACTGCTTCCGGGAGCGGGAGCAGATCCTGGACATCTTCGAGCTCTGCTCCGGCCAGCGGATGATGACCAGCTTCTTCCGGGTCGGCGGGCTGTGGCGGGATGTGCCCGAGGAGTTCGAGGAGGCCGTGCGGGCCTTCCTGGATTACCTCCCCCGGCGGCTGGACGAGTACGAGGAGATGCTGACGGAGAACCCCCTCTGGAAGGACCGCACCATCGGCATTGGGGTGATCACCCAGGAGCAGGCCATCCAGTGGGGGGTGACCGGCCCCAGCCTGCGGGCGACGGGGATCGCCTGGGATTTGCGCAAGGCGATGCCCTACAGCAGCTACGACCACTTCGACTTCGAGGTGCCGGTGGGCAGCAACGGCGATGTCTACGACCGCTACCGGGTGCGGCTGGCCGAGATGCGCCAGAGCCTGCGCATCATCCGGCAGGCCCTGGACAACCTGCCCGGCGGGCCGGTGCGCACCCCCGACCGCAAGGTGACGCCGCCCCCCAAGGAAGAACTGGCCTACAGCATGGAATCGCTGATCCACCACTTCAAGCTCTGGACCGAGGGGTTCAAGCCGCCGGAAGGCGAGGTCTACCAGGCGGTGGAATCCCCTCGAGGGGAGTTCGGCGTCTACATCAGCTCCGACGGCAGCGGCAAGCCGCGCCGGGTCCACTTCCGCGCCCCCTCCTTCGTCCACCTGCAGGCCCTGCCCCTGATGGCCAAGGGGGGGCTGGTGGCGGACCTGGTGGCCATCATCGGGAGCATTGACATCGTCCTGGGGGAGGCGGATCGCTGACCGGCCTTCCCTGTTGCTCTCCCCCGGCGTGGTTGACCGTGCCGGCGGGCCGGGACGTTGCGCCCCGGGGGAGGATGGCGTGACCGGCTTTCACAAGAATGCAGGAGAGTAACTGTTCACCCTCCCGCAGGTTAGGCGCGTTTCCGACGTGAAACCGTGCTTCCAATAGCCATCGGGGCTGAAAGCGTCCTCGACCGGTGACCTGCGGGAGGGTAGGCTGAATAGATACGCGGGAGAGGGAAGATGCCATCCATCACCATCAAAGGACAGCGGATCTTCTACGAGGAACAGGGCGAGGGGTTTCCCCTCCTCTTTGGGCACAGCTACCTGTGGGACCGGAGGATGTGGGAGCCCCAGGTGGCGGCTTTATCCCGGTCCTACCGCTGCATCGTACCCGACCTCTGGGCCCACGGGCAGTCCGATCCCCCGCCGAAGACCCCCTATGCCATTGAAGCGATGGCCGAGGACCACTGGGCGCTGGCCCAGGCGCTGGGGCTGGAGCGCTTTGCGGTGATCGGCCTCTCGGTGGGGGGGATGTGGGGGGCCCATCTGGCGCTGAACCATCCAGAGGCGGTGGCGGCCCTGGTGCTGATGGACACCTACGTGGGGCCGGAGCCCGAGGAGACCCGGACCCGCTACTTCGGGATGATGGACGTCATCGAGAAGGCCGGCGCCTTCCCTCCCCAGATCCTGGAGGCGGTGGTTTCCCTCTTCTTCTCACCGCTCACGATGGAGCACAAGCCTGACCTGGTGGACAGGTTTCGTCGGCATCTCCAGACCATCCCGGCCGAGCGCATTCCCGGCGTCCTGGCCGTGGGGCGGGGCATCTTCTCCCGCATCTCGATCTTGGACCGGTTGCCGGAGATCCAAGCGCCGACGTTGGTCGTCGTGGGGGCCGACGACATCCCCCGTCCGCCCCACGAGGCGGAGGAGATGGCCCGGGCCATTCCCGGGGCCCGGCTGGAGGTGATCCCCGAGGCCGGCCATATCAGCAACCTGGAGCAGCCCGAACGGGTGACCGCCCTGCTGGAGGCTTTCCTGGCCGAGACGCTGCAGTGAGGGGGCGATGATCCGCGACAAGTATGCCCGTGAGATCGAAACCATCCTGGCCCGTTATCCCGACCGGCAGTCCGCCATCCTGCCCCTGCTCTACCTGGTGCAGAAAGAGCACGGCTACTGCACCGAGGAAGGCATCCGGGAGGTCGCCGACCTGCTGGACCTGGACCCCACGACGGTGAAGTCCATCGTGGGCTTCTACACGCTCCTCTACGAGCGGCCGGTGGGGAAGTACGTCGTCCAAATCTGCAACGACCTCCCCTGCGCCCTGCGAGGGGCCGATGATCTGGTCGAGCACGCCTGTCGGCGCCTGGGCATCCGTCCGGGGGAGACGACGTCCGATGGCCTCTTCACCCTGGAGACGGTGAAGTGCATCGCCGCCTGCCATCGGGCACCGGTGGCCCAGATCAATCTGGAGTACCACGAGAACCTGACGCCGGAGGCCTTCGACGCCCTGATCGAGCGGCTGCGGACGGAGGGGATGCCCTCCGCCGACGGGCGCATCCCGGGGGTGGTTGGGCTGGAACCGGAGCTCTCAGAAGAGGAAGGTCGGGGGGCGACAGGGCAATAGGGGATACCCGGCAGGGAGAAAGGCATGCTGCAACCGCACGTTCTGCTGCGCGACCGTGACGTTCCCAACATCCGCGATCTGGAGGTCTACGAGGCCCACGGGGGCTACGCTGCCCTGCGCAAGGCCCTGACGGAGATGACGCCCGACGAGGTGATCAACGTCGTCAAGGCGTCGGGGCTGCGCGGGCGGGGTGGGGCCGGCTTCCCCACCGGCGTCAAGTGGGGCTTCGTGCCCAAGGA
>WFUY01000325.1 GCA_015484715.1 Thermoflexales bacterium
GCGGTTTCGCGTCGGAAACGCGCCTAACCTGCGGGAGGGTGAACGGTTACGCTTGATCAGCGTCCAAAATGGACTGCGGACCACGGACTGCGGACCACGGCCCTCTCAATCCACAAAACGGTACTTGATCAGCGTCCAGAGAGCGGGAATCGCATCCTTCCAGGTGATCTTCTTCCCCTCGGCGTACTCCCGACCGTAGTAGGAAATGGGCACCTCGAAGATGCGGTAGCCCCGCTTGAGCACCTTGGCCGTGATCTCCGGCTCCAGCTCGAAGCGCCGAGCCTTGAGCGGGATCTCCCGGATCACGTCGGCCCGGAAGCACTTGTAGCCCGTCTCCATATCGCTGAGGATGGCGTTGTAGAGCACGTTGGTGACCAGCGTCAACAGCTTGTTGCCCACCATATGCCAGAAGAGCATCGCCTTGCGTGGCCCCAGAAAACGGGACCCGTAGACGACCGCTACCCGTCCCTCCAGGATAGGCTGGAGGAGACGGGGGATGTCCCGGGGGTCGTACTCCAGGTCCGCATCCTGGATCAGGATGATCTCCCCAGTGGCCCGGGCGATCCCCGTGCGCACGGCGGCCCCTTTGCCCCGGTTCTGCCGATGGCGGAGGAGGACGATGTCACCTACTTTGGCTTCCCTTTCCAAAATCTGGGCCGTACCGTCGGTCGAACCGTCGTCTACCACGATGATCTCCCGCTCGACGGGCAGGTCCACGGCACGCACCTGGCTCAGAATCTCCCGAATGGTTCCCCGCTCGTTGTAAACGGGGATGATGATGGAAAGTTTCATAGACGTAGCTCCGTGTGAAGGGTCATCTTCCCGCGTCGTAGATCACGCGGCCCCAGGGGCTTACAGACCCAGGTCGTCGGCGATGCTTTGCATCGCCTTCAATACGATGGCGATGTGCTCCCGCAAGGGGACCCCCAGTTCGGCGGCGCCCTTCTCGATCTCCTCCCGATTGACGCCGGCGGCGAAGGCCCGGTCCTTCCATTTCTTCCACACCGACTTCACCTTGACGTCCTGGATGGACTTGGAAGGGCGCACCAGGGCAACGGCCACGATGAGGCCGGTCAGTTCGTCCACGGCGTAGAGGGCCTTTTCCATCAGCGTCTTCCGTTCCACGCCGGTCACCTCGGTGGCGTGGGAGAGGACGGCCCGGACGATCTCCTCCGGCCAACCTCGCTCGCGCAGGATGCGGGCCCCGACGTTGGGGTGGCCCTCCGGCCCCATATTGGGGAAACGCTCGTAATCGAAGTCGTGGATCAACCCCACGATCCCCCACGTCTCTTCATCCTCCCCAAAGCGACGGGCATAGGCCCGCATCGCCGCCTCCACGGCCAGCATGTGGCGGATCAGGTTAGGGCTGGTGGTGTACTCGGTGACCAAAGCCCACGCATCCTCGCGGTTCATCGTCTTCTCCTCCTAAACCTCGTCGGGATAGGGTGCAGGATGGCGTCTATTCAGCCTACCCTCCCGCAGGTCACCGGTCGAGGACGCTTTCGGCCCCGATGGGCCATTGGAAGCACGGTTTCGCGTCGGAAACGCGCCTAACCTGCGGGAGGGTGAACAGTTACGCAGGATGAAAGCGCATCGAACCCTGCCGGGGGTCAGGGGCGACGGTCCTCTAGGAAGAGGGCGGCCAGGAGCCGCACCATCGCCGGGGTGTCGCGTCCCCAAGCAAAGGTAACGACCTCTCCCTGCCAATCCAGGAAAGCGGTCAGCCCCTCTCTACGCCACCACTGCCCTTGGGGAGGGGCTCCGATGGGCACGACTCGAAAGGCCCCCGACAGACGGAGGGCGATGACGGCCTCGTAGGCCTCGGCGAACTCCGCCGCGTCCGCCTCGCTGTCCCAGAGGGTGCGGGCCAGCAAGAGCAGGTTCCCGTCCTCATCCCGCCAGAGCTGGTACCGGTCGCCGCCCCACCCGGCGGCCGCCCGCTCCGCCCAAGCCCCGTCCTGGAGGGTGTGCGTCAGGACGGTCCGCAGGACGAGTTCCCCCATCACGTCCTGCTCCACCAGCACCCACCCCTCTCCCAAGACCGGCCGGAGGTCGGGTAGGGAGACGGAACGGGGTGGGTCGTCGCCGGCCAGGTACTTCTCCGGGTGCAGGACCTCTTCAGTGGAACGGGGGGGGCGAC
>WFUY01000326.1 GCA_015484715.1 Thermoflexales bacterium
GTCCGTAGCAGGCCGTCTACGAATTTCTCACGAATGCACGAATGGGACGGTCCTTAATTCGTGTATTCGTGCCCCATTCGTGGACGGCTAGTCTCCCTATCTCCAACGGTCACAAACCCGGTGATTACCCACAAGTGAGCGAGAGAGGGGTCCGTAGCAGGCCGTCCACGAATTTCTCACGAATGCACGAATGGGACGGTCCTTAGTTCGTGTACTCGTGCCTCCTCCGTGGACGGCCAATCTCCTCATCCCCAAGACATAGGTAATCACCAATGCCTCAAGGTTCCGAGGGCTCTGTATCCGTACCGTATGACCCCGTGAGCGAGTCCAGGAGAGCCTGGGCCTGATGCCGGCCCTCTTGATCCTCGGCCAACTGCAAGTAGAAGGTTAGGTCGGCGACGGCCTTGTCCATCTCGTCGAGTTGGATGTAAGCCACCGCCCGATTAAAGTAAGGGGCAGCCGTGTTGGGCGCGATCTCGATGCAGGTGCTGAAGTCTTCCACGGCCAGTTCCGGCTTCTCCTGCTGCATGTAGAGCACACCCCGGTTGAAGTAGGCGGCGATCAGCTCTGGGTCCAACTCGATGGCTTTGTTGAAATCGGCCAGCGCCAGGTCCTCCATCCCCAGACGCATGTACGCCTGACCTCGGTTGACGTAGGTGGGCGCGTGCTTGGGATCCAATTGGAGCGCCTTGCGGAAATCCTCGACAGCCGTCGCCGGACGTCCCATCGTCAGGTAGGTCGTCCCTCGGGCTGCATAGGCCTCCGGCATATGCTCGTCAATAGTGATGGCCTGGTCGAAGTCGGCGACGGCCTCATCGTACTCGCCCAGCTCTGCCCGGATTAGACCCCGGTAGTAGTAGGCATCGGCCGCGCCGTCGGGATCGGCCGCGATGGCGACGTCCAGCGCCTGCAGGGCACCATCCACATCCCCTTCCCGAGCCCGCATCAGGGCCAGGTTTAGGAAGTCCTCCGAGGGGCTGGCCTGCTGCTCCGTCGCCGGCGGGGCAGATGTGCTAGCAAAGAAAGTCTGGTAGCCCAGCCAGGTTCCCCCCACGATGATCAGCACTCCCAGGGCGACCAAAAGCCAGGGCCCCTTCCGAAAGGAACGATGGGTAAGCGCCATCTTTTGCATCGTCACTCCCTGTTCTCCACCGACCGAGGAGTTCGGTCGGATAGCCCTACCAGGGGGAAGGCAAAGTCACCGGCGGACAGGCCGTCCGCTCCACCTGCCCGCCGGTTTGGGTTCAGGGTCGGTCCCTTTACTTCTTGCGTGTCGCGAGGACGACGCCACCGCCGATGAGCAGCCCAACGATCAGGGCGATGATCAGGTAGAGGGGGCTGGGCCCGGCAGCCGGTGCGGCCTCAGGGGTCGGGGCCGGCTTGGCCGCCTCTTCTTTGGCCTTGGCCAGCTCCGACTCCAGGTTCTGGACCTGCTTCTTGGCGGCCTCGGCCTGAGCCTTCGCCTCCTCGATCTGGGACTGCATCGCCTGGATCTTCGACTGGGCTTCCTCGACCTGGGCGATGGCGGCCTTGCCTTCGACGGCATCGCGCACGAGCTGGTTCATCATCTGGATGTGCTCGTCATTGGAGATGATCCGACCGTAGGTGGCGATCACCTGATCGGTCCAGAAGGCGGTATCGGCCATGTTCTGATGGCAGCCCATGCAGACGCCGACGCGCTCCATCCGGGTGCGCTGGTCCTCGGTGAGCGGGCCCGAACCCGGCCAGTGGGAGCCGACGGTCATCAACTGCTCCCCCGTCTCCGGGTCCACGATCCGGCTCCAATCCATCGGCAGGTCGGGGATGGCCTGCATCTGCACCGAGTACCGGCTGGGGAGCACCTCGCCATCGGGACCCCGCAGGTCCACCACCTGATCGTCGGTGTAGCCCAGGAGGAAGACGCCGTTCTGGATGCCGTAGCCCAGCGCCTTGGGATTGCTGTGGCAGGACTCGCAGGTGCGGGCCTTGCGGCCGGCGGTGTGGGGTTGCACCGGAGCCATGTCCAGCCCCCGCTGGCCCTCCGGCCCGGCCCCCTCGGTGTTAGGCGGCGTGCGGCCGATGACATTGTGGACCAGCGACTCCCCTTCAGGGCCGATGACGGTGTAGACCACCTGACAGCCGGGGATCAGTGGCGTGACCCGTCCCTCGCCGTTGATACCTAGGATGGGCTCCTCCCAGCGCAGGTAGCTACGGCCTTCTTTGACTTTCCCCGGCGTGGTTAAGGTGGTGTCCACGGTGCCGTCGGGGCGGTTAACATAGCTGTTGCCGATGGCCACCCAGTCGGTGCCCTCCTTCCCCTCGGAGTAGTCTACGACGACGTGGCAGCCGTAGCACTGAGGTGCCCAGTCAGCGTGGCAGGCGTAACATTCCATCTTTTCCATATGACCTGCCACCTTGTCCATCGCCACCTCGGCGTCGGGTGACTTCCAGGCCCCCGCTTCCTTGATGCCCTTGAGGGTGGGGACGATGAACTCCTTGCCGGTGGCCGAGTGGACGATCACCTGGTCACCCCGCCGGACGACGTTCCCAAAGGGATTACCCCGGGCGGTCAGCAGGTAGCCGTCCTCAGGATCGTAGACGGTGCCGTCCAACAGGTTGGCCGGCAGTGTGCTCACCGTGCCCCGTGGCTCCCCAGCCATACCCTCTAGGAAGTTCTCCTCACCATAGCCCAGGGGAAGCTCCCACGGGTACTTGTCTGGGGTGCCATGGCAGTCGGCACACTCGATCTCCACCTGGCCCAGGGTGGTGCCGAAGATGTTACCGTCACCATGCATCTCGATGCTGGTGTGGCAATCCTGGCAGAGCATGCCTCCCTCGGGGTTCTCAGGCCGACTCTCCCGGCTGTGGTGCAGGTCTTCTTTGATGTAAAGGTACTTCTTGGTGTGCAGCCGGGGCTGCGTATTGCCGGCCTCGTCGAAGGGCGTGCCGTAAGGGAACTCCATGATTCCCTCGTAGCTCACGCCGATCCGCTTGCCCCGGTTGTGGCAGGAGTTGCAGGTCTCCACCGGGATGCCGTTCCTGGCCTCCTCGGTCCCCTGGATCCGGTGAACCAGCAGGTGGCCGGGCTCATCCTTGGGGATGGTGGGATCGTTGCCCTCGTAGTAGCCGTCGTTGCTGTAGGGGATGTGACAGGCCGAGCAACCCATCCCTCGGTAGTCGCCCCGCTTCATCCGACCGGGCACCCCCACGTGGCAGCGCTGGCACTGGTTACGCTGATAGGTGAAGGCGGCTAGAGAGGGGTCCTCCACGATCTCCTCCACCGTGGGGTTGGGCAGCATCTCCAGGCGGGAGGGGAACTGGTCGGGGAACTGGGCGATCATCGCTTCCATATAGGCTTTGTAGGCCTCGGTGCCGAAGATGGGCGTGGAGCCGTCCTCGTCGTCTACGGTGTAGTTGCCGTACTTGACGGTCCTGCCTTCCCCGTACTTGCCCTGCACCCCCCAGGCCCACAGGTTGCCCTGGATCTTCCCGGCCTCGGTGTTCATCAGGGAGAGGCGTAGGGCATATCCGTAGTTGATGTGGCACTGACCACAGGTCTTGTCCACCACCCAGGGGCTGCCGGGGTCTGGGTAGAACTCCCCCTCAGGGCCGTGGGCTTCCTCGGCGGTCGTGGCCTCTGGGTTCCCGCCGTGGCAGACCGTGCACTCCCCCAGCGCCCTGATCTGCTTCATCATATTGCTGTCGGGCTCCCGGATGTCCTCAATCCCGGCGTGGCAGCCCTCGGCGGTACACCCCTCCTGCCCTCCCTGGGCTACCGGTAGGGCAGCGCTCTCGTCAGGGGCAGCGGCCCAGACAGCGCCCACCACCACCAGGATGCCGACGAGTGTGGCTGCAAGGACAACCGCATATCGCTTCATGCCACTCCTCCTGCTCATCTAGGTAGCTGCGTTGGGAACGTGTCGTTGTCCAAGGACAGCCGTACCTCAACAAAAGGAACCTAGGGAAATAGCGGTCCTCTTCTCCCGGATACACCCCTCCTTTCTAGCGGACGTAAAGTTCGTGGCGACCAACCCAACACCCATTATACTAAGAGATTGAGCAGGATGGACCACCCCTGGGGATGATTCCTGGTCATCCCCGAGGATGATTTTCCAGCAGCAGGGTAGCAACGTAGTGGACGGCGGCCTCGCAGCCTAGCGGATGGGGGCATAACGGGGACTACGGACTGGGGAGTACAATGCGACGGGCGGACCAGAGGAGCCCCCCACCCCCGATCAGGCCCAACAGCCCCAGAAGCAGGAGCGCTGGGGAGAGCCCACCACCGGTCTCCGGCAGGCCAGGAACGGTCACGACCACCGTCGTCCGCGTCGTGGTGGGTGGGCCACCGGGATAGCCCACCTGAGCTACATTTTCGATCTCTGTGCCCGGCGGAACGTCGGAACGCACCCGGGCGACGATGGTCACCCGGACCATCTGGCCAGGCTCCACGGCGCCCACCTGAACCTCGATGGCGCTGCCGCTGATAACCACGGTCCCCTGAGTCGCCACCACCTCCACCAGCTCCAGCTCCGGGGGCAGCACGTCTTGGATGACGACGTCGCGAGCCACCTCACCGCCCACGTTCTGGAGGATCAGGGTGTAGCGAACAAGCCCGCCGGGCATCACCAGACGGTCCTCCGTCTCCTTGTCCAGGGTAAGCTGAGGAGGGGAAACAGGGGGAGCCGAGACGGGTGTGGGAGTCGGAGAGGGCGTCGTGATCTCTGTCGGCGGGCGGGTGGAGGTCGCCGTCGGCGTCGGCGTGGTTGTCCCCGGCGTCGGTGTGACCGTGGTGGTTAGGGTAGCCGTTTCCAACGTCGGTGTGGCCGTGGTGGTCGGCGTCGCCGTCACCAACGTTGCCGTTGGAGAGGGCGTGGGTGTGAGACCCAGGGCCGCCACGGCCGACAGGCCACTGCTTCCCATCGCACCGATCAGGACAAGTCCTGCGACCACAATCCCCCAGGACGACCTCCCACGCACCTTTCCCTTCCATGCCTTATTGCTTCTCATCGTTCTCCCTCGGCCCTCAGCACCTTCACCGGTCCAGCACGATGGGTAGGTAGAGGCGGTGGACGGCCTCCTGGCTGGCCACCCAAACCTCCAGCGGCGGATGGATAGCTCGCCGGCCCTGCGTGTCCACATCCACCAACCAGTACCAATAACGTCGCCCCGGCACCGGAACCCGATCGGTGAAAGCGTACCGCGCCCCTCCCCCGGTCCCCTGGCCGGGCAGGAAGGCCAGCAAGGTCGCCCGGGCAAAGGCCCCTGACTCGCCCCGGTACAGTTCGAAGCCGTAGTTGTCCACCTCCACCGCCGTCGCCCACTCCAACAACACCGCGCCGGGCTGGGGCGTTGCCCGGAAGTAGAGCAATTCGACGGCGGTGCTCACGTTGCGCAGCGGGACTTGATCCTGAGCCTCGTTGGCCAACGTCCCATGCTCATCCAGCGCGTTCCGGGTCATCGCCACATTCACCGTCTGGGTGATGTCGGCGACGACGCTGAAGACGGTGGTGACCGTCAGCAACCCTCCAGGAGACAGGTCGTAGCCAACACCGTAGGGTGATGCGAGGGTCAGATCGGACCAAGAAAGGGCCCCCTTCCCTCGCTCATCAGGCGAGGGCGTCCCTCGCCAGTACCGAAGATAGGCCGTGTCGTAGGTGTCGGTCAGCGGGACGACGACCAGCGTGGTGGGGCCGGTGTTGGTGATGACGATGGTGAAGGTCACCACCCCCCGGCGCTGGTCGTGGCCGGTCAGACGCTTGTCCAGAGCCAAGCTGGGATCGGCGATGAAGACGAGAGCCTCATCGCTGTCGGTGAGGTTGCCGCTTTGGACGATAGCGCCGTTGACCGTGGAGGCCCCCAGGGTGCTCTGGAGGGCCGTAAAGGTCAGGGTGACCGTTACCCGACCGCCCACAGCAACGGGCCCAACGTTGTTCCAGACGATCTGTCCCGGTGTCACGCTGTCGGGTGAGGGAACCGCGTCACCGAACCGGAGGTAGGCAGGATCATAGGTATCGGTCAGGGTGACCGTAGGGCTCAAGGGGGTACGCCCGATGTTGTGCACGACGATTTGGTAACGGACGGTCCCTTGAGGGCCGACGGTCTCGGCGCTCAGCCGCTCCTTAGTCAGCCGCAGGCCCTGGTCCAGGATCAGGGTCTCCTCGCTATCGTCACCGGGGGGGACATCGGTGTCGTCGTCTATGGTGGCCCGATTGGTGAGCCGATCCCCCGGCGGTAGCCGGTCCAGCCGACCGGTGACGGTGACGAGGCCGCCGGTCTGGGTGATGCCGCTCCCCGGCGGCAGCAGGTCTCCCAACTGCCAGACGACGACGCCCGATCCGGGGCTGGTCTCTCCACAGTTCATCCCCCCAGCGCAGGCCAGGAAGGTGAGTTCCGCCGGCAGAATGTCGGTGATGACGGTGCCGGGGGCCGGTTCGTTGCCTGTCACCGTGTAGGCGATGGTGTAGGTGAGCACCTCACCCAGACCAATGGGGTCCGTGCTGTCCCGCTTGGTCAAGGTCAAGGTATGGCCGCTCTGGATGGTCACGGGATCGTCCGCCCAGATAGGAGATGTGAGGGCATTGCTGGAGCTGACGACGGCGGTGTTGGTCAGGACCAGGCTGTTGGTGAGAGGTTGGGCCACCCGCACCCGGTAAGTGACGGTGACGATCCCGCCGGCCGGGATGCGCATCCCCTGAGTGATGACCATCTGGCGGCTCAGCGCATCGTAGGCGAGCGGATCGGTGTTGCGTTGAGCCGTGTAGGTGAGGGCCTGCCGGGTGATCGTCAGCACCTGGGTGCCGCTGCGCAGGGGGGAGCGCTCGTAGAGGAGCACGCTGTCCACACGGTTCTCTTCACCGGTTTCCAGCCCTCCACCAGCCTCAAATTGGAGGAGCAGGGCAAGGCTGCCGGCGTAGCCGGAAAGGTCCACATCCCGCAAGGTGTAGTCCCCCACATAGACCTCGCTCAGCAAGACGTCGGTCCCGTTCACGATAAGGCTGTAGAGATCGTCGGCGTCGCCGTTGCCCGTACCAGCCACGTAGTAGCGCAGATGGGGCTCAACGAACTCGGTGAGGTCAGCGCCGCGGCTAACCCCGGCATCATCGTCGTCATCGTCGCCGAGGCGGAGATAGGCAGGGTCGGTCAGGGCACCACTGCCGGTGTTCACCCGAACCTCTCCACCGGTGGGCTGCCCATCGTCGTTGTACTCCTGCCAGTCGGTGGTCCAGGGGAAGCTCCCATCATCACCACTGTACCCAGTAGTTCCCCCGCCCCCCGCGTCGTCGAAGTCGTCGGCGTAGGCGCCCTTGAAAGTATAGGTGTAGGGCACGGTGTAGGTGTAGGCCAGTTCCTGGGCGACGGGCCAGGTGAGGCCCAGGGTGCCAGGCACATACCGAAGCCAGGGAGGCAATCGGTCGGCGATCTCAACGTTGATGGCTACGCCGGTGCCGGTGTTGCTCAGGACGAGGGTGTAGGTCAGCAGCCCGCCCGCCTGCACCACCTTGGGATCGGTCCGCTTCACCATGCTGAGGATCGCCTGACCAACCGGCGTATCGGTATCGGGGTCCGTTGGGTCCTCGGGGTCCTGAGACTTGGTGGGAGGCGTCTCGTCGGAACTCACCGTGGCGGTGTTCGTCACCTCCTCCACATCCGGGGGGATCTGGTCGTCCAGGCGGACTCGGAAGGAGACAACAGCGGTCTCACCGGGGCCGATGCTGGGCCAGCGAATGCGGAAGGCCCAGACAACAGGATCGTCCCCTTGGGCATCGGGCGTGGGCGTGTACCCCCACGTGTCCGTCGGGCCGTTGTAGTATTCGACGGCCGAGTAGAGGGGCGGGGTGATGACGGTGAGGCTGCCCACCACGAAGTCGGTGTAGGTGTAGGGCAGCGAGTCGGTCAGGATCACGTTGTGCATCGCCCCCAGGCCGTTGTTCTCCAGGGTCAGCGTGTAGGTCAGGACATCGCCGGGCGTGATGTCCCCCGTCATATCGGTGTCCACAGCTAGATCATCGGTCTTGGTCAGCAGGGGGATAGGCACCGGCAACGTCGTGTAACCCAGGTCCAAGTAGGGGGCAATCGGGGTGGAAGCGCAGGGGTCCTGCCCCCAAGCCACGGCGATCTTCTTGTCCAGCTCCAGGGTGTAGATGCGGGCTCCGATCAGGTCGCGATCGTCGGGATCGCCCACCCGGAGCACTTGTCCGACGGAGAGGGGAACCCCCATCGCCGAGGTGGGCTCGTCGAAGCGGGGGTTCCCGTAGACGTCCAGGTCATCGGCATCGCCGTCCCCGTTCATGTCGAAGGGATCGGGAAAGCCATCCTGGTTCAGGTCCACGTAGATCACCGTGTCGGTGATGGCGGTGACGAAGGCCAGGTTCCCATTGTCCGTCGGCGGCCGGTTGTTGTTGCCCGGAGCCCAACCGAGGACGACCTGGGAACTGAGCTTATCGGTGGGGATGAGGACGTAGCCCCAGTCGTTGCGGTAACTCCCGTCAACACCGGCCGAGGCCGAGTCCACCGCCGAGACCGCCCAGAAGGTCTCAGAAGAGAAGAGGTGGGCAGCAGAGACCGTGGGCAGGTCTCCCCAGCCCGTGGAGGCCAACACGCTCTGGGTGGTCTGCGGCGGGATGACGAGATTGGTCAGGGAGGTATCGGCGGCCACGGTGACGGTGATGGCATACGGATGGGGATTGTGGACGTAGATGTCGGTATCCCGGTCGTCGTTGGTATCGCCGTCCAGGTCTATGGTACACCAGCCCGCACCCGCGCCATCATCGGAGCCGGGGACGGGAGCCCAGTAGTCGTTGCTCCACTCATCCACCGGACGCAGGGTGTAAGCCCGACTGGAGTAGTAGGTGCCACAGGCCCCGCTGAGCACCTGGACCTGCACCGGAGCGGTGGCAGTGATCACGCCGTTACTGTCCACGCCGCCGCCGCCGGCCCCGTCGTTGGCCCCCGGCACGTAGTAGGTCTCCCCCGGCCCCAAGGTCGCCACCATCGTCCCGTTGTACCAGACCTGGGTTCCCGGCGCAACGGCCATCACCTCCAGCCCCACGAAATCGTAGTCGTCCAAGGCCGCCGGGTTCAGGTCCTCGCCGACGATGGGGATGTAGGAGGTCCCCCAGTCGGCCACCTCGGTCACCTCCCAAGAGCCGGCCAGCCAGACGCCGTCGTGGCCTCCCGTGAAATCGGGGTAGACGCTGCGCACCAGGGAGGCCGGTTCGCCGAAAAGGGTGATCCGGTCCCGACCATCGTACTGGAGGGTGATGCCCAACTGGGTGATGTCCACCACCTGGTTAAAGGTTCGGGTTGCCCCAGCATCCAGTACACCCACCTCAGTGGTGGGGCCAGGGATGGTGGGATCGGGGTCGTAGCCGTCTTCCCAGTGGTCGTAGTAGTAGATCGTGCCGTCGGAGCCGGCGGTGAGGGAGATGAAGGAGTTCAGAGTACTAGCGACAGCCTGCCCCCCGGTCTGGCAGAGAGCCTTTCGGTTGAAGAGGTCCTGGAGGTCGGCGTCGTTGAAGGGAATGAAGTACTGATGGATGGTGGGATCCACAACGGTGACGCCGGACAGTTCCAGATCACCTGCATCCTGCAGACCGTTGCCGTTGCGGTCGTGGAAGACGACACCGGCGATGGTTTGATCCTCTTTCCTGTAGATGGCAGTAAAGCGGACGTCCTTTCCGGTGGGTGGGGAGACCAGGGTTTGACCGGGGTTGATGTAGAGGACTGCCGATGCGGTGTCCTCTGGGGTACGTAACGATGGCGGTAGTGTGGTCCGATCAAGCCAGAGGCGGTGAGTGCCCGCCGGAAGACCTCGAAAGTTGTAGACGCCTCGACCGTCGGTGACGGCCGTCAGCTCATCTCCTTGCCTGACCTGCTGATCCCGACCAAGCGGCGGGGCCGGTGAACCAGATGTGAACCCGTCCCCTCCCGCACCCGCTGCCCCCGCTAAGAAGAAGAGCGAGCCCAAAACCAGACAGACCACACACCATGAGGCCCATCGCTTCACCATTTTTTAAACTTCCCCCTTCCGACTACTCTCCTACCCGGCCTCAGAGATCGCCCGCGCCTGTCAAATTCACCGCGCCAACTTCTCCATAATAACACAGATAGCCCTATCCGTCAAATCGGATGGAAAAGGCCCAGATTTCTCCAGCCTCCCCCTGCCCGCTTCGGGACAACGGCACGCGCAATCCGGCAGGAGCGAGCGGACGATGATCCTAGCCCACTTGCCCTTTTGTCCCAATGGTGTTAAGATGGAAAAGCCGTATTTGCCGTCTGATCTGGGGAGGTATATTATGAAACGCCGACCGTCCGTCCGAAACCTGTGGGAGGCCTTCAAGACCTTCGCCATCCTCTTCTCCTTCACCATCAACTTCGTCCTGGTTCTCCTCCTGCTCATCGGAGGAGGATGGCTCCTCTTCCCGGCCAAGACCCAGATCGTGGAGCCGTTGCTCTTGGAGCTCCAGGGGGCTGTGAACGACCTGGGGAACGCGACCATCGTCGCCCAGATTCCCATTGACAAGGAGGTGCCTATCCAGTTGCAGATCCCGTTGGAACAGGACACGGTGGTGACCCTCCAGCAGGACGTCCCCCTGGCGACCTGGGCCGTCTTCCAGCTTCCCGGTGGCGGGGGGACGATCAATGGGACGGTGAGCATCAACATCCCGGCGGGTACTCAGCTCCCCGTCCGCCTGAAGATGACCGTGCCCGTCAGCGACACGATCCGCGTGCAGTTCCCCGTGGATGTGAGCATCCCGCTGCGGGAGACGGAACTGAACCTGGTGGTGGTGCGGTTGAACCGGCTCCTCACCCCCTATGTGGACCTGGTGCAGAGCTTGCCCGATGGATTTTGACCGCTGAGACAGGAGACGTAGGGGGGATGATGGGCCAGTGGGCGATCTGTGACTACGAGGGGTCGGACTATCCGACGGCCTTCTGGGGGGAAGAGCGGACCTACGAGGACCGGGTGGAGCGGGCGGCGCTGCGGGCTTTGCTCCCCCGAGGGGGACGGCGGCTGTTGGAGATCGGGGCCGGCTTCGGTCGCCTGGCCGATCTCTACACCGGCTACCAGCAAGTGGTCCTGCTGGACTACTCACGCTCGATGCTGCGCCAGGCCCAGGAGCGCTGGGGGCACGATCCCCGCTTTCGCTTCGTCGTGGGCGATCTCTACCACCTGCCCTTCGTCCCCGGCCTCTTCGACGTGGTGACGATGGTGCGGGTGATCCACCACGTGCAGGCGGTGCCGGCCGCTCTGGAGCAGGTGCAGGCGGTGCTGACACCGGGGGGGAGGTTCATCCTGGAGTTCGCCAACAAGCGGCACCTGAAGGCCATCGGGCGTTGGCTGCTTCGCCGGCAGTCCTGGAACCCCTTCCTCCCGGAGCCCTACGAGTTCGTGCCGCTGAACTACGACTTTCATCCCCGCTGGATGGCGGATCGGTTGCGGGAGGCGGGGCTCACCATCGAGGCCCGGCGCACCGTCTCCCACTTCCGGCTCCCCTTCCTCAAGCGCCGGGTGCCGCTCCCCCTGCTGGTGGCGATGGACCGGCTGGTCCAGCCGACGGGACGGTGGTGGCAACTTTCGCCCAGCGTCTTCCTCCGTTGCCGGGCCTCTTGGGAGAAACCCCTGGCCCCGACGGGTGCCTTCTTCCGCTGTCCGGCCTGCGGGGAGACGGCCCTGCGGGAGGAGCCTGATGCCCTCTTCTGTCCGGGCTGTGGGCACCGCTGGCCCCGTAGGGACGGCATCTACGACTTCAAACAAGCGTAACGAAAAACCCGGCCTTTTCAGGCCGGGTCCATTGGCAGGCGATCAGAGCCGCCCCTGGAGTACCCCCGCCAGGACTCGAACCTGGGCCTCTGGCTCCGGAGGCCAGTGCTCTATCCACCTGAGCTACGGGGGCTCGCTTTAATTCTGCCACAGAAGCGTGGATTTGTCAACCTTGACAAATCGGACCCCGTGCGGTATACTTACAAATGCTCACGAAACGGGGCTGTAGCTCAGCTGGGAGAGCGCTACAATCGCACTGTAGAGGTCAGGGGTTCGAGTCCCCTCAGGTCCACCATCAAGCGGGGTGGTATCGTGGAGGAAACCCTTCGTCCGGGATGGACGAAGGGTTTTGTCGTTTGTAGCGGATGGGAGTATAATGATGCTATCCAGCTCAAACGCCAGGACCCGACGGCACGGCCGGGCCAATGGCGCACACGTCGAACAAGGGGAGGTCTTGCCATGCCGATGCAGAAAAGCGAGTACATCTGGATGAACGGGGAGTTCGTCCCGTGGGATGAGGCA
>WFUY01000327.1 GCA_015484715.1 Thermoflexales bacterium
ACCTCCTTGAACGCGATGTGGTGAGACTGCTCGCAGATGGTGGTGTGCTCGTAGAAGTTCACGGACCCGAAACTGTAGTAGGTGAACCGCTTGCCCAGTTCCTTGCGGCCGTGCTCGATGCGGCCAGCCATGAAGACGAACTGGTTGTTCACCGGCCCCAGGTCCGGGTGATCCGGGTCGATGAGCAGGTCCAGGTGAGCGGCGTACTTCTGCTTGAACGCCGCGACGCTCATCTCGCCCTTGCCCACGGCCTTGGCGTCGGCGGCCATCGCCTTCGCCAACTCCGGGTCCCGCAGCTTCCACAGGTCTTTGAGGCCGGGCACCGGGCCTTCGCCGAAGAGGTCACCGCCGTTGACCACCTCGTCAATGAACTGGTCCCACTCGATGGTGACCCAGCGGTTCTCCCCTCGCTTCCCGGCCCGTTTGAGGACCTTGCGCAGTCGGTAGGGATCGTAGAGGACCGGCACGCCGGCCTGCCCCTTGGGGCAGACTTTGCCCTCGAAGGGGGCTGCCTCGGCCGGGCTCATGGCGTAGGGCAGGTTGGGCAGGCGGTTGGTGACGCTGTAGGGGTTGCCGTCAATCTTCACCAACACCCCATCCACGATCTTGCCCTTGATGGTGCAGGCGGTGTGACAGTTCAGGCAGACGGAGTAGATGATGTTCTCCGGTTGATTGCGTAGGTACGGACCGTTGCCCTGCAGCCGTTGCAGGCCGTCGCCCTGTTGGCGCAGCCTCCAGAACACGCCTTCGATGCTGCCGGCGAGGGCCACGGTGCCCCCCAGGAAGGCAGAGGTCTTCAGGAAATCTCGCCGCGTGATCTCGGTCATTGTTGAACCTCCTGATGCTCAGTCTCCAGCGGCAACGCCTTCCACCCCAGGATGAAGAGCAACACCGTCAGGCCTAGAAGCCCCACACTGCTCAGCCACTCGTTGGGGCTGGGGATGTAGAGGAACGCCAGGCGCGTCTCACCGAAGAGGCCACCCAGCACCGACGGCACGGCCCCACGAACAGGGGTGAAGGCCGAGATGTTCAGCGAGGTGGTTCCACCGATCCAGCGCAAGCTCAGCAGCACGATCAGGACGGCGGTCACCGCCGTAGCGACCTGTCCCACGCGCCCTATCGCCTGCCCGCGAGCACGACGCCAGGCCAGGAAGCCGGCCAGGAGGAAGGTGGCCAAAGCGGCCAGGATCGCCAGGCGGGCCAGCCAGATGATGGTCATCAGCGGGTAGGCCGGCACGGCCACGGTGGACGCCGGGATCACGTGATAGGCATCCAGATAGCCGGGCAGGATTTCCGCGTTCAGCGCCGGGATGACGATGTTCAGGCGCACGCCGAAGATACCGACCACCATCATCAGCCCGGCCAGCCCCACCCAGCGATGATCCCGTCCGGTGACCGGCCACAGGATGAGGGCCAAGGGGACCAGGGCCCCGAACAGGATCTGAACCAGCCAGAAGACCCACCAGAAGGGGCCGAAGAAGGTCAGGCGCATCACCTCCAGGTGCTCGGGAATCCCGCCGTAGATGCCTACGGAGAACTCGCTCCACATCAACAACAGGTCGAAGGCCAGGATGCCCGCCGTCAGCTTGCCCAGGTCCAAGGTCAGGGCACGCCGCTCTTCCATCGGCAGCCGGCCGAAGAAGGCGGTGAGGAAGGTGAGCAGCGCACCGCCCGAGACCAGCGCCGATATGATGAAGATGATGGGGAACAGCGGGCCAAACCACATCGGTCGCGCCTTCACGACGGCGAAGATGGCCCCGGTGCCACCGTGCACGCCGATGGCGGTGGGAATGCCGATGATGCCCAGCACCCTGACGATGCGCATATCCCGCTGCGCCGAAGCCTCGCTCAGGTCCCGGCTGCCAAAGGTGAGGAGGCGGCACAGGGTCGCCCGCCAGCCCTCCCCTCCCGCGCAGCGGATGAGGTCCCGCCGCATGAGCAGCCACAGCTCGGCGCAGAGGATGATGATGTACAGCACGTAGAAGTGGATCTCGATCTCCAGCACGGACCACAGGTTGCGGTTCACAAACACGGTCCAAAAGCGCTCCATATGCCCCAGGTCAACGAGCACGAAGAGCAGGCCGGCGATGAGCGCGATGAGGGCGGAGAAGAGGGCCACACGCCCCACCCGCTCGTAGCGTTCCACGCCGAAGACGTAGATCAGGGTGCTCAGCAGGAACGAGCCGGCGGAGAGGCCGATGAAGTAGATGTAGAAGGCCACCCACAGCCCCCAAGGGACCACGTAGTTGAGGTTGGTCACGCTCAGCCCGCGATGGGCGCGGATGGCCACAGCACCCAGTCCGATGGTGGTGGCCACCAGGAGCACCCCCCAGAAGAAGTGAGTCAGCGGTTTGCGGTACGACATCGGTCACACCTCCGATTCGTCGCTTAGTCGGCCGGTCGTATGGTCGGTCGTCGGGTGGTTGAGACCGGCGGACCATTCGACCCCTTGACCACCCGACTACCAGACCATCTCAGATCAGGTAGTACACGTTCGGTTCCGTGCCCAACTCTTCCTTGAGCCGGATCGCTTCCTCGGTGGCCAGCAACTGGACGACCAGGCTATCGGGATCATCCATGTCGCCGAAATGGATGGCGCGCCCGATGCAGGTCTCCACACAGGCCGGGAGCATCCCCTCGTAGATGCGGTGGAGGCAGAAGTGGCACTTCCGGGCGTTCCCCACGGGCGAGCGGTTGCGCCCCCGCACCCGGTTCTGGCCGTATTCCGGCGATGGCGCCGTCTCATAGGGCTGGGGTGGATCGGTGAACGTCAGCCCCAGGTCAATGAAGCGGGAACCGTAGGGGCAGGCGGTCATGCAGTAGCGGCACCCGATGCAGCGGTCGTAGTCAATGACCACGATGCCGTCCTCCTCCCGCTTCCAGGTTGCTCCCACAGGGCAGACGGGCACACAGGGCGGGTTACCGCATTGGAGGCAGGGCTTGTACATAAACATGCGCCGCACGTTGGGAAAGGTGCCGAATTCCTGCTCCAGCACCACGTTGTAGGAGACCTCCGGCGGCGTCACGTTCTCCGCCTTGCAGGCCACCGTACAGGCCCGACATCCGGTGCACTTGCGCAGGTCCACCACCATGCCGAAGCGCACCGTCTCCCCTTGGGCGCGTCTCTCCAGCGCCCGTCGTAGGTCTTCCAGCATCCGGTCAACGACACTGCCGTTGGCGGCGAGGGGCTTGATCCCCGATCCGGCAGGCCGCGCGGAAGCAGGCGATGGGGCCTGGCCGGCCAGGGGCCTCAGCCCTTCGGACCCAAGCGCAGGTTCCAGGATTTGAGCTTCGTTCATTGCACCATTCCTCCCTGGCGGATATGGACGGAGCCTATCTCCCTGCCCCCCTGACGTGGCGAGGAGGGCTCGAGGAGCGAAGCGTTGCCCAACAGGCTCTCCTCCCAGTGTACCGCCTGAGAATCCCGCTGTGAAGCGTAGAAGGTGCGGATTTTGGAAGGGGGAAGAGGGGG
>WFUY01000328.1 GCA_015484715.1 Thermoflexales bacterium
GGGCGAAGGGGTCGAAAGAGGAGATGAGCACCCGGTCCATCATCCCCTGGGCTTCGATGACGGCCAGCACAGCAGCCTCGAGGCCGCGATCCCGCCGGGAGGTGCTTTTCAGTTCCACGTTGAAGAGGAGCCGGCCCCCCAGGGCCTCGAAGACCTCCGGGAGGGTCGGGATGCGCTGGCCGGCGAAGTCGGGGCTGAACCAGCTTCCCGCGTCCAGGGTCCGGAGCTGGGTCAGCGTGAGCTGCGATACCGTTCCGTAGCCATCGGTGGTCCGCCCCACGGTGGCGTCGTGGATGACGACGGGCACGCCGTCGGCCGAGAGCCGGACATCCAGCTCCACCCCATCGGCGCCCATCTCGGCGGCCCGTTGGAAGGCGGCCAGGGTGTTCTCGGGGGCGTAGGCGCTGGCCCCTCGGTGGGCCAAGATCAACGGGCGCTCAGAGTTCCACAAAGTAGGCGTGGGCGGCACGGTCAATCAGCTCTTTGCTCAGCCGGGGTTCCACGTTCAAGTAGCGGGCGATGTCAATCAACTGGTCCACCAGGTCTCGGGGATGGCAGGCCCGCAGGGGGCGCCGGGCGTCCACGTAGTAGGTCTTGAGCAGATAGCGCAGCCCGGCGTCGTCGTAGGGCACGCCACGGTCTTGGCAGACCCGCTTGAAGATCTCCCGATACTGCTCGAAGGTAGGGTCTTTGATCTCGATCTTGTGGCGGATGCGCCGCAGGAAGGCTTCGTCCACCAGGTCCTTGGGGGCCAGGTTGGTGGAGAAGACGATCAGCACGTCGAAAGGGACTTCGATCTTCCGGCCTGTGTGGAGGGTCAGGTAGTCCACCCGTTTCTCCAGGGGCACGATCCAGCGGTTGAGCAGGTCACGCGGGCGGACCTGCTGGCGACCGAAGTCGTCAATCAGGAACATCCCACCGTTGGCCTTCATCTGGAAGGGGGCTTCGTAGTACTTGTTGGTCTCGTTGTAGACCAGGTCCAGGCTTTCCATCGTGAGCTCGCCCCCGACGGTGATGACGGGCCGGCGGATGTGCACCCAGCGGGGGTCCATCCCCTTGGGGATCTCTTCTTCCAGCCGACGGTGGTTCACGCTGTCGAAGACCTTGATGATCTGACCATCCACCTCGACGGCGTAGGGGATGTACATGTCTCCCTGCATCAGCATCCGTCCGATGCTCTCAGCGATGGCCGTTTTGCCGTTGCCGGGATGGCCGAAGAGGAAGATGGAGCGACCGGAATTGACGGCCGGCCCGATCTGGCTGAAGGTCTCCTCGCTGATGACCAGGTGGGACAACGCCTGGCGCATCGTCCGCTGGTGGACAACCATACGCCCCAGCGGTTGCCGCCGGATCGCCTCGGTGTAGGCTTCTAGGGTGACGGGGGCAGGGCCGGCGTACTGGCTTCGCTCCAGGATCTCACGGGCCCGCTCACTTCCCTTCAATGTGATGGCGTATTGATACGTCGCCCCGCCGAAGCCCTCAGCCCCCTTGACCTCGCAGAGCTTCTCCCGCTTTAGGAATTCCAGCACCTCCTCCAGGACGCCGGCGAAGGGGAGCTTGATCCGCTCAGAGAGGTCAACACCTGTGACGACTCCTTCAAAGTACATCACCTTGAGGACCAAATCGGCCAGGAAACCTAGGCCCAGTCCGGTCTCTTTGACGGAACGGGGAACGCGGGGACGGAAGAGGTGTCCCGACGATGCACCTCCCTCTCGACTGGCGGGAGGACGTGGTGAAAGTCGTATCGGACGTCGCGGCGTTGCCATCCGGTTTCCCTTTCCAGGCTCTCTGGCGAAGCGTTTGGGGGATTTGTACTCCGTGATGGGGATTCACAGGTCCCATCCTCTTGCCATTTTATCACAAAAGCCGTTTGGGTACAATACCGGAGGGGGTGTGTCAGGGTTTATCTAGGGTTGCGTGGTGCGTGGCGCGTTACGAGCGCAGTCGCTCCAGCAGGCGGGTCAGCTCTTCTGGCAGCGGGGCGGTGAACTGCATCCGCTCGTCCCGGCGAGGGTGGCGGAAGGCGAGTTGGTGGGCGTGGAGGAAGTGGCGGTGGCGGAGCAGCCGCTGCCTTCGCCGGCCGTAGACGGTGTCGCCCACCACCGGGTAGCCCAGCCAGGCCAGGTGGACGCGGATCTGGTGGGTCCGCCCCGTCTCCGGGCGCACCTCCAGCAAGCTGTAGCCGCCCAGTCGCTCCAGGAGCCGGTAGGCGGTGCGGGCGGGGCGCCCCTCCTGGACGACGGCCATCTGCTTGCGCCGTCGGCGGTCCCGCCCCACCGGGGCCTCGATGAGGCCGGCCGGCGGCTGGATGTCGCCCTCCACCAGGGCCAGGTAAACCTTCTCCACTTCCCGCTGCTGGAACTGAGCCTGCAGGGCGATGCGCACCGGCTCGCTGCGGGCGATGACCAGCAGGCCGGAGGTATCCTTGTCCAACCGATGGACGATGCCGGCCCGCCACCGCCCCCCCACGGCCGCCAGGGCCGGATCGTAGGCCAGGAGGGCGTTGACCAGCGTGCCGCTGGTGTGGCCGTGGGCCGGGTGGACGACCATCCCCGCCGGCTTGTCCACCACCAGCAGGTCCTCGTCCTCGTAGAGGATGGTCAGGGGGATGGGCTCCGGCTCCACCTGCTCCGGGGGCTCCTGGGGGAGGTGAACGGTGATGAGGTCGCCCACCTCCACGCGGTAGCTGGGCTTTGTCGGCCGGCCGCCCACCGTGACCGCGCCCGCCCGGATCAGCCGCTGGATGGCCGAGCGGGAGAGATCGGGCAACGCCTGAACCAGATAGCGGTCCAGGCGCTCCCCCTCCGCCTCAACCTGCAACCGTATCACGTCGTCGGCCATCGTCCCCTGCCGGTGGACCTTCGGAGAG
>WFUY01000329.1 GCA_015484715.1 Thermoflexales bacterium
GGTCCTGGACGTGCACCTGCCCGATCTGAACGGCCTGGAGGTGGTCCGACGCCTCCGCGCAGGGGGCAGCACTACCGCCATCCTCGTCCTGACCGCCTACGACGACCGGCAGACCGTCTTCGGCCTGCTGGAGGGCGGCGCGACCGGCTACGTCCTCAAGGACGAGGCGCTGGAGACGTTGGTCCGGGCGGTGCGGGCGGCTGCCCGGGGGGAGAGCTGGCTCAGCCCCTCCGTGGCCCGTCAGGTCGTGCGCCGGGCCGTCGGCGAGGCCGAGGGGGAGCCCGAGCCGCTTCTCTCCTCGCTCACCCCCCGCGAGCGCGAGGTGCTCGTCCTCCTGGCCCAGGGCCTCGACAACGCCGCCATCGCCCGCCGGCTGGGGGTGACCAAACGGACGGTGCAGAACCACGTGAGCAACATCTACGGCAAGCTGGACGTCTCCTCCCGCACGGAGGCCGCCCTCCTCGCCATCCGCCACGGGGTGGTCGAACTCCCACCGCCCGAGGATGGGCGGTATGCGCCCTAAACCGGGCCGCCGGGATCGTTTCGTGCGCTGGGCGCTGGCCCTGCTGGTGCCCCTGGTGCCCGTGTTGGCGGGGTACGTCTTCTACGTCCAGCGTCACACGCCCGTGCTGGATTTTCGCCTGGATGGGCGCACGGGGCGGGTGCTCAGCGTTCCTCAAGAGAGCTTCGCCGACTGGGGTGCGCCCCCTCTGGATGTCGCAGGCGTGCGTCGCCTGCTTCCACTCCAATCCATTGGAGCGTGACCAAAAGCTGTTGAATCACTGAGCAACTGAAAGAAATGAGCTCACTGAGGAGTTATGCACTCCCTCCCCGGCGTCGGGTCACGGCCTTGCCGACGACCTGGGCCGCCCTGCCCAAGGCTCAGTGTCTTCATCTCCCTCAGTGCGTCAGGGATTCTGGGGGCTTGGTTGGCGGACGGACAAGCTGTCAACGGATTGGGAACGGATTGAACGGATTGGGAACGGATGGGGTGGTGCTCCCAAGAGGGCTTGTCCAGCCTTTCGCACCGCTTCGTGCTCTTTGAGCTCTTGGTGTCCTTCGTGTCTCCCGCCGTGGCCGGAGCGGACGAGCTGTCAGCGGATTTGCGAACGGATTGAACGGATGGGAGGCACAGTCCTCAGTCCTCGGTCCACAGCCCGCTGCTAGGCTGCTAGGCCGCTAGGCCGCCAGTCGCTATGCCGCTATGCCGCCCTGGAACGGATAGCTGTCAGCGGATTTGCGAACAGATTGAACGGATGGGAGACAACTCCGTAGGTGGTTTATCAAATTGATGAGGTGCTAGCGAGGAGACGATCCTATGCCCGATCCTCAACTCTACTTCAACGGGATTAACGGTGCCACCGGCGACTATCTGCTGCCGCCGATGGAACTGGAGGAGATGGCCGACCTCATCCTCGGGGAAAAAGACGACCCCGCCCTCCTCCGCTTCCTCAAGTCCTGGTGGCGGCTCATCAGCGAGGAGATGCGGGGCGTTGTCTTCGGCGTGGACCCCCTGGACCTCCAACAGGCGAAGTGGGGCATCATCTTCCACCCCGACGAACCCCAGGAGGTCCATGACGCCTTGGCCCCCCTGGTGGAACACCGGCAGGGGCGCGTCCTCGACTACCAGCCCGGCGAGACCAAGGACCTCTGGCTGGCCCGGCACGGGGCCGGCCCCGGTCCGGTGGACCCGGAGAAGGTCCCCTACTACCTGCTGATCGTGGGGGGGCCGGAGCGCATCCCCTTCTCCTTCCAGTACCTGCTGGACGTGCAGCACGCCGTGGGGCGGCTCGCCTTCGACACGGCCGAGGAGTACACCCGCTACGTGGAGAGCGTCATCGCCTACGAGAGGGACGCCCGCGTGCCCACGGCCCGCGAGATGGCCGTCTTCGCCACCCGCCATCCCAACGACCCGGCCACCCAACTGAGCGCCGACCATCTGGCCAAGCCCCTGGCCGAGGAGGTGCCGGCCCGCCAGGGCTACGGAGTGCGTGAGCTCTGGGGGGAGGCCGCAACCAAGGAGAAGTTGAGGGAGCTGCTGATGGCCAAGGAGGCCCCGCCGCCGGCCCTCCTCTTCACCGCCACCCACGGGATGGGCTTTCCCGTCGGCGACCCCCGCCAGTTCGACGAGCAGGGCGCGCTCCTCTGCCAGGACTGGCCCGGCCTGGGCACCATCAGCGAGGACCACTACTTCCGGGGGGCCGACCTGGACCCCGAGGCCCGGGTGCACGGGATGATCCTCTTCGCCTTCGCCTGCTTCAGCGCCGGCACGCCTCAGAAAGAA
>WFUY01000330.1 GCA_015484715.1 Thermoflexales bacterium
CAACTGGATCCTGCGGGAGGAGCAGCCCCGGGGCCGGCTGGACCCACCCACCCGCGACGGGGAGGGGGCCGCGCACCTCCAGGACCTGCGCTGGTATCAGCTCTTGGACGCCTACGCCTGCATTATGTGCAACCGCTGCCAGGACGTCTGCCCGGCCCACAGCAGCGGCCAGGTCCTCAGCCCGGCCGCCCTGGAGATCAACAAGCGCTACTTCCTCAACAAGAACCTGGCCGCCTTCGCCTCGGGGCAGTTGAACCCGCCGCCGCTCCTGGAGATGGCCATCTCCAAGGAAGCCGTCTGGGCCTGCACCACCTGCTACGCCTGCGTGCACATCTGCCCGGTGGGCAACCGCCCGATGCTGGACATCGTGGAGATCCGCCGTCACCTCATCTACCAGGGGGATGAGCTGGACCCCAACCTCCAGGCGGCGCTGGAGAGCTTTATGCGCCAGGGCAACTCCTTCAACAAGCCGGCCCGCCGACGGGCCCGCTGGGCGAAGAAGGGGCTGGACTTCAAGATCAAGGACGCCCGCAAGGAGCCCGTGGAGTACCTCTGGTTCGTGGGAGACTTCGCCTCCTACGACCCTCGGATGCAGGAGAACACCCAGACGGTGGCCCGGCTCTTCCACCAGGCCGGCCTGGACTTCGGCATCCTCTATGAGGGGGAGCGGAACGCCGGCAACGACGTGCGCCGGGTGGGGGAGGAAGGGCTCTTCGAGATGCTGGTCGAGCACAACATGGAGGTGCTGGGCAAGGCCCAGTTTCAGGCCATCGTCACCACCGACCCCCACTCCTACAACGTCCTGAAGAACGAGTACCGGGCCTACGGGCTGGAGGTTCCCGTCTACCACTACACCGAGGTCCTGGCCGACCTGCTGGAGTCAGGTCGGCTGAAGCCGGCCCGCCGCCTGGAGGCCGTCGTCACCTACCACGATCCCTGCTACCTGGGCCGCTACAACGGCGTCACCGAGGCTCCCCGGCGCATCTTGCGGGCCCTGGGCGTGGACTTCCGGGAGATGCCCCGTTGCCGGGAGAACACCTTCTGCTGCGGGGCCGGCGGAGGACGCATCTGGATGGACACGGCGACGGGGGAGCGCCCCAGCGAACAACGCATCCGTGAGGCCGCCGCCCTGGGCGAGGACCTCCGGTACTTCGTCGTCGCCTGCCCCAAGGATATGGCGATGTACAGCGATGCGGTGAAGACGACGGGGTACGAGGGGAAGATCGAGGTGGTGGACATCGCACGGCTGGTGGCGGAGGCCTGTGAGGTGTAGGGCGCGAGGTGCGAAAGGCGGGGCGTGAGCGTGGCTTTTTCCTGTCCTTACTGTGCTTTCGCCGGAACGCGGATGGCCGTCCACGCCCATCTGGCCGAGGCCCACTTTGCCCTGCTCCTCTACCACCTCCAGGGCGAGCACGGCCTTGGAGTCGAGGCGTAAAGCGTGAAGCGTGAGGCCGTAAAACGTGAAGCGTGAGGCCGTAAAACGTGAAGCGTGAGGCCGTAAAACGTGAAGCGTGAGGCCGTAAAACGTGAAGCGTGAGACAAGGAGAGCCTGATGGCCGAGATCAACAACTGTCACATTCCCGAGGACCTCTACTACTGGCCGGAGAAGCACGTCTGGGCCCGCCCCGAGGAGGACGGCACCGTCACCATCGGCATCACCGACGTGGCCCAGCATCTGGCCAAGGGCATCATCAACGTCACGCCCAAGAAGGTGGGGCGGAAGCTGAAGCGCGGGCGGAGCGCCGGCACGCTGGAGAGCGGCAAGTGGGTCGGTCCGGTCACCACCCCCGTCACGGGGGAGATCGTGGCCGTGAACGAGACGTTGAAGGCCAACCCCGGCCTGATCAACGAGGACCCCTACGGGGCCGGCTGGTTCGCCCGCATCAAGCCCGCCGACTGGGAGACGGAGAGCAAGGACCTGGTGACCGGCGCCGAGGGGATCGAAGCCTACCGCCGGTTCCTGGAGTCCGAAGGCATCTCCTGCGCCTGACGCGCACGCAACACGGCATGATCTACTACGGCTGTGCCATCCCTGAAGAACTTTACTACGACGTGGACCGGGATGTCTGGATCCGCTTCGAGGGGGAGATCGCCGTCCTGGGGATGACCGATGCCGCCCAGACCCGCTGCGGCAAGCTGGTGGCCGTCCGCTTCAAGCG
>WFUY01000331.1 GCA_015484715.1 Thermoflexales bacterium
CATAGATCGGTAAGGCGGCCTTGGCATAGTTCGCTGGAACTTGGTGACCCCCTAGAGGGGGATAAGGTGCATGCCTCACAGCATTACGATGATCGCGGAGTGCATCAAAGATTCTCATCAAGTCACCCGTTGGCTGCCATTTACCCTGATCATCTTGCTCCATCCTGCAGGCAACTGCAAGCGCATAAAGGTCTTCCCACACGGTTTCCAAACCTTCAGGAACTCCTAATTCCGAATTTCCCTCGAAATGCTTGCCTATCTCGTTGGAGAGGATTTTCTGTTTTTTATGCCACGGCGGTCTCTTACCATCCTGTAGAGCTTTCACACCGGCGGCAACCAGCCAGTCTTCTGCTTCTTCCAGCGAAGGCGATAAAGGCCCTTCCTGGTTGAGCAGGAGAAGCGCAAAGAATTCTATCAGCAGATCTAAGACCCGTTCGGCGCACAGGAGTGCCCTGTCCACTCCGTCGTGAACGAGACGAGCAGCGTCCCGACGCTTGAGCAGAGAGACGTTTGGACCTGCCAGAGTCAGAGTCTCTACTGCCTGGCGGGCCGCTCCCAAAGCCTCCCGAATCAAGAGATAAGGGCCTTGTTGAGGCCATATCTGTTCCCGAGAAAAGGTGAGCAAGAGTTGTTCACGCAGTTCTTGATGGCTTATGACAAGGTCATCTAAGCCAGGAGGAGCTACCGGTTGCTCCCAACCATAAGGCCACGGGGCTTTTGATTTGTTGATGTCGAGAGCCCACTCAACGAACTGGATGAAGTCCCCATCGGTGAGCGCCGTCAAGGCTCTTTCGTATTCCAGGGCTGTCACCCAGTTTATCCATTGGGCTTCGCCCCAGGTGGGTCGGCTCTGGGGAAGGGTTCCCAGGTCTAACGGTGGAATACCCTGCTGATGGGCAAAGAGTTGGCGCAATGCATCTTGAGACCCAGAATCCAGGTCCTCCCACTGTTGAAAGAGCCATTGATAGAAGGTCTGCGGCCCGAAGATCTGCAATGGGATCTCGCTTACCATCTTTCCCCCCGTCGAACCTTGGCCGTTTGTACCGGACTGAGGACTTCGGACCAAGGACTAAGGACCGACCTCACCTCCCTCTCCGGCGAATCTTGGCCATCCGCACCCCCCACCCCCACGCGCGAGCTTTGTCCTGGCCCTGGAGGGTCGTCCGCCATCCCCGCCAGATGGTCCACAGGTTCTTGAAGTGCCGCTGGCTACGCCGGCTGCGAAGGGGAGGACGTTCGGCCATCAGCTTCAGGTAACGGCCCATCGCTGTGTCATCGTACCCCTGGATCACGTAGTAGTCCCCTGCCTTCTCGGCCTCCGCCAGGTCTACCTCCAGGCGTTGCAACTGCATCGCCAGCCGCTCCGCTTCGTCCAAGATCATGTCCCAGTGATTCATCCCGGCTTCCTCCTGACATCTGCTCTGAGAGGCTTGCGTGACAAGGACGTGTCGGACCTCAATAGGGCCCCTCGGGCGCGGTCCGGGTCAGGGTCTCCTGGCGCAGTATGCTCCACACCTCTTCCAGAGCCTCGCGATTTAGGAGATTCTCCGAGGCAGCCGCCTCCATCCACTGGCGCATCTTCTCCCTTAACTCGGGGCTTTCCAGCACTTCCCCTCCACCGGCTCGCCCGCTGCGCCGCAGGTCGCCTAGGAAGGTGATCCTTCTCACCCGTACTTCGACCGAGCCCAGCCCGACCGGTTTGGCTGCCCCGATCTTGAGCAGGAAGGGATACTCGGGATGCTGCCCCAGGGCGACCAACAACAGCCCCATCTCGCCATCGGTCAGGTTGGCGAAGTGGAAACGGGCACGGAAGACCGAGCCGGTCCCGGCGGCAATCCGAGCATCGGGCCCTCGCGCAGGCTTCCCGTGGAAGTAGAACTTGCGTCCCTTCGCTTCTCGCCCTTCCAGATAGCGGGCCGGCAGCCCCCGTCGGCCCCGGGCCGGCGCCCAGAGCAGCGGCACGCGCACCAGAACGATCTTGCCGTCCACCATCACGGCGTCCTCGCAGCCGACCTGACCGGCATAGTTCTCCCGGCCCCGTCCGCTCATCCCGAAGAGCCGGCAGGCCGGACAGAGAGCATCCACCCGGGAGCAGGGGTTCAGCCTCCGTGGCGCCGCCGATCGGGAGCGCCACCCGGTCACCCGCACGCAAGAGGGGGAGAGGGCCTCGACCAGGCTGCGCACTGCTCCCTTCAGTGACGATCCGGGGATCACACGGACTGACCCTCGCACCGTCACCTCCCGGGCCACGACCACATCCTGCCCTTTCATCCGCAGTACGTCCAGGAAGCCGCTGGCCACCTGGACGGGTCGGTGCGCTACCAGGTCCAGCTTCAGAACCCCGCTCAAGCGCTCCGCATCGAAGCGATAGTGCCCGTCGCCGGATCGTCGTTCCGGCGAGCCATCGGGGAACAGCACAAAGTCATAGGGTTTGTCGTTGGGATTCACGGTCCTTCCTCCTCAGCCTGCCTCACCGGCAAGCCCCATAGCCGCGGCGGGAGTGGGATAGGGCTGGGGCGGTAGTTTCCTGAATTCCTTGCGCCTCACCAAGTGCAGGCGCACGTAACGGGAG
>WFUY01000332.1 GCA_015484715.1 Thermoflexales bacterium
GGCCAGAACCACTCCTGACCCGCCCCGTCCGGGAGCCATGTACTCGATGCGCAATCGGCGCACATCGTTGGGGAAGAGCCGCCGGAAGAGCTCCTCCAGTTCCTCGGCGGCTCGACGCCGTTCCTCCCACGGGGCGGTACGGAAATCCTTCAACGATGCCACCAGCCCCACCAGCGAGGTCCCCGTCCCCCACTCGATCTGCATCCGCTGGTTGATGCGAACCCGCTCGGCGAAGGCGGTGTTGATCGCCCTCAGCAACTCCTCCGTCTCGCCCTTGGCCTTGATCAGGTAGTCTACAGCACCGACCTCTCGCAGCGCCCGGCGCACGCCCTCAATGGAAGGGTAGCTGGTGAGGATGATGCAGGGAACGACCGGGTCCATCCGCTGGGCCAGGTCCAGGCCGCTGACGTCCTCCTCGTCTCCGCCTTCCAGGCGAACGTCAATGACGGCCAGGTGCACCCGCTCCTGCTGGTAGAGGGTCTCCGCCAGGGCCGGGGAGGCGGCGGTGAAGACCTGATACCCTTCGTTCTCCAGGATAGAGGCCAGGGAGGTCAGGATCTCGGGGCTGTCGTCCACAATGAGAATGCGCCCTTTGGGAGGGATCACCCCGCTCTGGCGCAACAGTCGCTCCAGGACCGACCATCCCTCTTGCAGCGCTTGAGGGGTCTCCTCGGCCAGGGGGATGTAATCGGCGGCACCGAGGGTGTAGGCCCGGCGGGCCCGCTCCACGCTGGGTTCCAAGTCCACCACCACCACCGGTGGCCGGCGAGCCTCTTGAGCTGAGGGGCGGAGTTGGCTGGGAAGCGTCCTGGGCAGCACCTCTCCCCCCACCAGCACCAGGTGGGGATGTTGCTGGAGGAGCCAGGTCCGAGCCGCCTCCCAGTTCTCGACCGCCTCCAAGCGGTAACCCATCAGCCCCTCGTCCAGGAGACGACGAGAGCGGGCAGTCACCTCCGGGTCTTGGGTCACCAGAAGGACGATAAGGGAGCCACGCATCGTGGGCAACAGCTTTGAGAGTGTATCTATTCCGCCTACCCTCCCGCAGGTCACCGGTCGAGGGCGCTTTCAGCCCCGATGGGCTATTGGAAGCACGGTTTCGCGTCGGAAACGCGCCTAACCTGCGGGAGGGTGAACGGTTGTGAGAGTTGAACTGCTCATCCATACCGGCGCACGAAGCGGTGCATCCGCTCCAGCGCCTCCTCGATCTTCTCGTAAGCGGTGGCGTAGGAGCAGCGGACGTAGCCCTTGCCGGCCTCACCGAAGGCGCTACCCGGCACGACGGCCACCCGCTCCTCCTGCAACAGCCGCTCGGCGAACTCGTTATCGTCCATCCCTGAGACGGCGATGGAGGGGAAGGCGTAGAAAGCGCCTTGGGGCTCGAAGCAGTCCAGCCCGATGTTGTTGAGGCCGTCCACGATGAGGCGACGGCGGCGGTCGTACTCGGCCACCATCCGCTGGACGTCCTCTTCGGCTTCCAGGACGGCGGCCAGAGCCGCCATCTGACCGACGGTGGGGGCAGACATAATGGTGTACTGGTGGACTTTGCGCATAGCCGCCAGCAGTTCCGCCGGGGCCAGGGCGTAGCCGATGCGGAAGCCTGTCATAGCATAGGCTTTGGAGAAGCCTTGGAGGACGATGGTTCGCTCCCACATCCCCGGCAACGCGCTGAAGCAGACGTGCTCCACCCCGTAGACCAGTCGGTCGTAGATCTCGTCGGAGATGACCAGCAGGTCGTGCTTCTCCGCCAGGGCGGCGATCTCCATCAGCCGCTCTCGGGTCATCACCGCGCCGGTGGGGTTGTTGGGATAGCCGACGAGCAGGGCCTTGGTCTGGGGGGTGATGGCCTCTTCGATCTGGGCGGCGGTGATCTGGAAGTCGTGCTCGCGGGTGGCGTTGACGATGATGGGCTTTCCGCCGGCGAAGATCACCTCGGGGGCATAGGAGACGAAGCAGGGATGGGGAACGATGACCTCGTCGCCGGGGTTCAGGGTGGCCGTCAAGGCCAGGTAGAGGGCTTCGGAGACGCCGACGGTGACCAGCACCTCGCGCTCTGGATCGTAGCGGACGCCGTAGAGCCGTTCCACGTGGTCGGCGATGGCCTGGCGCAGTTCGATGGTGCCGGAGTTGGAGGTGTAGTGGGTCTCGCCCCGCTCCAGGGAGGCGATGGCAGCACGGAGGGCGGCCGGCGGGGAGACGAAGTCGGGTTCACCGATGCCCAGACTGATCACATCGTCCATCGTCGCCGCGATGTCGAAGAAGCGGCGGATCCCTGAGGGAGGAACCGTGGCTACCCTGTGGGAGATAAAGTCACGCATCAGGTTGCCTCCTGATCGAGTCCATCTATGAAGTCCTCTTCTCTGCGTCCTTCTTGCCCCGTTCGGCCTCCCGGATCATATCCCGCAGCAGGGCCGGGCTGCCGTGGTCCAGGATGGTGAGGACGAGGAGCAGTTCCTTGCTCTCTTCGTCCATCTCGCTGTTCAGGATCTTCTGCACGTAGTTGCGGGGATCGGCAGGACCGGTGGCCAACAGGGCAGCCAGCACCAGGTGGGCTCGGCGGGCCAGCTCCTCCAGGTCCAGCATAGTGAGGGCCTGTTCGATGAGGCGGACCCGCTCGCCCACCAGCGTGCGGTCTATCTGACGACGGCAAAAGGCCTGGAGGCGGGTGTACATCTCATCGAGGCGGAAGCCCACGGCCTCACTGCTGCCCTCTCCCGGCAGCGGCTGGATGAAGTTGATGCGGGTTCGGATCAACATCTGCCAGGCCAGCCCTACCCCCACCGCCGTCCACAGGGAGGGGGCCAGGCCGGTGGCCAGGGCCGCACCCAGGACGAGGCAGGCAAAGGCGGCGTTGAGACCGACCAGCAAGAGGGCTCCTGAGGTGCGGAGGGCACGGACGGGCTGGGCGGCGAAGGTGGAGACGATCTCGCTGACGGCCCACAGGGCGGCGACCAAGGCTGTAGCCACGTAGAGCCCAACGTGGTGGCCAGCAAGCCAGGTCAAGAGGGTCGTCACCGCTCAGCTCCTCACGATCTCCTGGCCCAGCTTGGTCAGGACGAGCATCTCGCCTCCCTTGAAGGCGTGGCGCTCGACGAGGCCGGCCTTCTCCAGTTCCTGGAGAGGCTGCTGGATCTCGTCGGGGAGCATAAAGGTGCGCACGGCCAGTTCGAGGGGCATTGCCGGCCCCTTTTCCCACAGCGCCTGGAGCAGTTGCCGCTGTGTCTCGTCAATCTGCGCGTTGAACAGTTTCATCCTTCCTCCTCCTCTGGAGACCCCTCTACACAAAGCCCACGATAGAGGAATCCCCCACGTTGAACTGGCGGTACCGGCCGGTGACGACCGCACCCTTGCCCACCAGGGACTGATCCAGCATCGCATCGCGGATCTCTGCTCCCTGGTCAATGATGCTGTTGCGGATGATGCTGTTCTCCACGTGGCAGTGGGCTGCGATGGTCGCGTAGGGGCCGATGATGGAGTTGATGATGGTGGCGGTGGGGTCCACGTGGACCGGCGGGATGAAGACGCTGTTCTCCCCCCGCACCTGGTCGCTGTTGTCGTGGCCGTTGTCCAGGAGGTAACGGTTGGTCTGCAGCACCGTCTCCGGCTTGCCGCAGTCCTCCCAGACCTCCACCGTCTCCACCCGCAGCCGGGCTCCTTCGTCCACCATCAGTTGGAGGGCGTCGGCCAGGTAGTACTCGCCCTTCGTCTTGATCCCCCGGTCCATCAGCGTCTGGATGGCCCGCATCAGCCAGGGGCCATCTTTGAGGTAGTAGAGGCCGATGACCGCCAGCCGGTTTTCCAGCGTATCGGGTTTTTCGATGAAGCGGGTGATGAAGCCCTCGGCGTCGGGGACGACGACGCCGAAGCGTCGGGGGTCCTCGACCTCCTTGACGTAGACGATGCCGTCGGCCGGCTCGTCGGCCAGGCCGCTCAGGTCCGCCTCGAAAAGGGTGTCCACGAAGAGGATGAGGACCGGGCCGTCCACATACTCGCGGGCCAGCCAGAGGGCATGGGCTTGGCCCAGCAGCTCTTTCTGTTCGACGAAGTGGGCGGGGAAGTCGTAGGTCTCCCGGACGTAGGCTTCAATCTGTTCGCCCAGGTAGCCGACGATGAAGAGGAACTCTTCGATCTCCAGGCCGACGAGCTTGTCCAGGATGTGCCCCAGGACAGGCTTGCCGGCCACGTTGATAAGGGGCTTGGGTTTGGTGTAGGTGTGAGGGCGCAAACGGGTCCCGAATCCGGCCATCGGGATGATCGCTTTCATAGGGGGATTGCTCCTCGCTGGCGATTTCCATTGTTTGTTCCCGGCATGCACCGCCTCTCACAACAAGGCCCGGCCTCAGGTTGGCCGGGTGGCGAGCCTGAAAATTCGACAATCCTTCTTTGCCGGGTGGTGATCTCCCGGCCAACAGGTGGGCGGTGCAGGACTCGAACCTGCGACCTCTTCCTTGTAAGGGAAGCGCTCTGACCAACTGAGCTAACCGCCCTCCCTTGTTATTATACCCATCCCTTGCGTTTCGTCAACGCCAGCTTCCCGGTAATCAGCAATCACCCACAAGGGAGCGAGGGAGCGGGCTGTGGTAGGCCGTCCACGAACTTCTCACAAATGCACGAATGCGGCGATCACCAATTCTTGTATTCATACCCCATTCGTGGACGGCCGATCTCAGCAGATCAGTAGGCCGCGTAGTAGTAGTAGTCCAGGCGATCCAAAAGCCGCATCGCGCTGCGGATGGTGAGGAGGGCGAAGGTGAAGGAACCGGCCATCAGACCGACGACGCTCCAGGGATAGGCCACCCCACGGCTCAATCCATACCCGATAGTCCCGTTGACCACCATCGCGATGACGATCGCCCGGAGCACCGGTCCGGGGCGGGAGAGGGAGAAGAAGAAAACGCTGTTGAAGAGACCCACGACCAGGAGGTTATACCCCAACGCCGCTCCCCAGAAGGTGAAAAAGGTGATAGGGCTGCTGAAGAAGTCCCGGATTAAGGGGACTTCCTGGAACAAGCGCAGGGCGACGACCGCCTTGTAGGTCCCCACAATGCTCAGGCAGGCAGCAACGAGGAGGAGGACGAGCTGACGCCCGTAGAAGCGCTTGAAGTAGCGGTTGTGGTCCTCCAGGTTGAAGGCGCTGAAGAGCTTCTGGACGGGGATGATCATCGCCGAGAACTCGTTGATGGTGTACTCCAGCAGCGCGATGGTAAGGATGAGGGAGATCAAGGCCCAATCCACTCCCAGTTCGTAGGAGGTGTGGAACCAGAAGGGGTAGGGGAATGACCCCTCCAACACCGACCAGCCGATCACCCGATCCAGGTAGAGGTAGCCGAAGTAGAGCACACCATACGCGAAGTAGGGAGCGGTGGTGTACAGAAGGATGCTCAGGCGAGGCGGACGGGCCCGCTTCTGCTCCTCGGAGAGTCGGCGAGCCCGCCGGCTTAGCAGGCCGTAGCCGTAACCCACGATCACCAGGTTGGTCAGCGTCAGCCCCAGGGCATGGGCCGCGTAGATGCCCCAGTCGGTCCGGGTCATCACCAGATGGACGACGCCGACGCCCAACAGGGTGCTGAGCAGGATGGCCGCCCGTTGGGTCAGCATGTAGAGGACCGAGCTGTTCAGCCAGAGCTCTGCCAGCAGGACATAGTAGAGGAGGCTGACCAGGATGACCTGCTGGTCGTAGAAGGAGAAGAGCAGGTTGAGGCCGTAGACAAGCAGGCCCACCACCGTGATGAGCAAGTTGCCCAGCCCGATGAAACGGAGGGAGACCTGTCCGGCCAGACCGTAGTGCTTCTGCGCGACGTAGAACATCCCCCGGCGGCTGATGGCTTGAGTGAAGCCGCCGGTGACGATCAGGCTTAGGATGGTGCCAATAGCCACGACGGTTGCCTGCTCCTCGGAGAAGGCCAGGTAAGCCCAGAGGGAGTAGTTAAGGGCCAGGACCGCAGCGATCTGACCGGCCATGGGGAGGGCGAAGAGGACCCCCTGCAAGTAGAACCTCAGGAAGCGGACCAAACGCCGCCAGGACCGCACTTCTGGCGGACGCTCCCGGACGGAAGGCCGCGCCGCCAGCCTCCACCGGGCCCTCTCGTAGAGGTCCTGGGCCAGATCGAAGAGGTCTTGAGCGCCATACCGCTCGACGGCATCTACATCCCGCAGCCCCATGCTCTCCAAGGTGGCCGCGATCGCCCAGGAGTCTACCGGGTTGCCGATGGTCGCCAACACCTCTTCCAGCAGGTGTTCCCGCTCGGCACCCGAGGGAGAGGCGAGGAACAGCCCCACGCCGGCCCCTCTCACCCTGGTGAGCGTCTGGCCTGGAGCCGGAGATCCCCTGCTGCCGTGCCCTCCCTCGGCGATCCCTTCCCCATTCATCTTCCCGTTCACCGGGGTTTTCCCACAGGCAACCAGAGGGTAAAAGTGCTTCCTTTCCCAACCTCGCTTTCCACCGTAATGTCGCCGCTGTGCTGGTGCAGGATCTCCCGAACCACCGTCAGCCCCAGGCCCGCCCCCGGCACCTGGGAGGCCCGAGCCACTCCGCCCCGGTAAAAACGCTCGAAGATGTAGGGGAGTTCGTGGGAAGGGATCCCATGGCCGGTATCCTCTACCGCGACGGTGACCCAGGTTTTGCCCCCCCGCTCCACGGTCGCCGTGCGCAGGGTGATCCGTCCACCTTGAGGCGTGTACTGCAACGCATTGGTCAGCAGCCGGTGCAACGCCTGCTCGATCTGATCCCTATCGGCCTCGACCGGCGGGAGAGAGGTGGACAGCACCTCTTCCAGAGTGATTCCTTCTTTCTCAGCCGTATACCGGTGCTGGTCGGCCATCTGCATGACCACCTCGTTGAGATCCAGCGGCTCCATGCGCAGGCGATCCGCGCCCCGTTCGAGCTGGGCGACGGTCAGCAGGTCCTCGATGAGGTACTCCAGCCGTCTCGTCTCCCGTTCCAAGACCTCCAGGTAGCGCCTCTGGTTCTCCGTCGCCTCCCGCTGCAGGAGCGTCTGGTAGAGCTTCAGGTTGGTCAGGGGGCTCCGCAGTTCGTGGGAGACCCGGGCGATGAAGCGTTGCTTGAGCTCTTCGACCTCCTTGAGGTGCGTGATGTCCCGCTGCACCCCCACGAAGCCCGTCACCTTCCCCATGGCATCGGTCACCGGCGCGATGGTGAGGTCCACGTAGTAGAGGGAGCCGTCCTTCCGCCGGTTGCGCAGTTCTCCTTGCCAGACCTGGCCCTGGGAGATGGTTGTCCACATCTGGTGGTAGAGGACCAGAGGGGTCTCGCCGCTCTGTTGGATCCGGGGGGTGCGTCCCAGCACCTCCTCGGCCGAGTAGCCGGTCATACGCTCCCAGGCCCGGTTGACGTAGAGGATCGTGCCTTCGGCGTCGGTGAGAAGGATGCCGTCGGCCGCGTGAGCCAGGATGGCCTCCAGGCGCTCCTTCTCCTGACGCAGTTGGGCGGTGCGCTGGGCGATTAACTCTTCCAACTGTCGGTTGTGGCGTCGGATCTCTTCGTAAAGCTGGGCGTTCTCCAGAGCGGCTGCAACCTGGTCGGCGAAGAGGGTTATCGCCGCCAGGTCCCGCTCATGGAGGGTTGACCCGGAGACCTCGAGGAAGCCGATCACCCGGTCCCGCACCACCAGAGGGGCCGCGATCGCCTGGCGGGTTCCCAGAATCCGAGCCACGTGGGGGGCCAGCGGGCGGAGGTAGGTGGGCAGGATATTGGCGAGGACCTGCCCGCCATCGGCCACAAAGCAGGCCCGCTGCTCCTCGAAGACCGTCTTATAGAGAGGGAAGGCCCGCTTGGGAAAGGTGTAGCCGACGGCCTGGAGCCCCAGGAGACGCTCCGCCGTGCGCAGACGCTTCTGCGAGGTCGAAGTGTAGCGGATGACCAGGTTGTCCCCCTCCTCGTCCAGCAGGATGATGGCACTGTTGAGACCCAGCCGGCCCAGGTGCTCCTTGACGATCCGGTAGACCGCCTCAGGGGTCCTGGCCATCCGTTGAATGGCCAGGGTGGCCTGGCTGAGGGCTTGCAGGAAAGCCTCCTGCCGGCGCGCACCGCTCAGATCGCGGAGGTACAAGAAGAAGCACGGCTTCCCCTCTTCCCTCTGGAAGCAGGAGAGAAGCAGTTCCACGGGTAGGCGCTTCTGCTGGCGGGTCAGGAGCAGTCCGGCGGCGATGATGGGCTCCGGGCAGCTCGTCGCCTCATCTTGCAGGAGGCAGCGGCATGCCTCGGCCAGCGTCTTCATCTCTCTCAGCGAGATCAGGTGGCTGGCCTCCATACCCATCAGCTCTTCCGGTGAGTAACCGCTGAGCTCTGCCATCCGCCGGTTGGCGAAGCAGATGCGCAACTCCTCGTCAACGGCGAGGATAGCTTCACCGGCCTCCTCTACCAGAGCACGGTATAGGTCGCCCCGGCCACTCTCCAGGGGCTCGGCTTCTCGGTAAAGCATCGTAGGAACCTGCAATCTACTCTCCTCAGCCTGTTGTCTGCTGCCTGCCGTTCGCCATCTGCCGGTAGGCCGTCCGATAGCCTTCCACCGTGGCGGAGATGCGAAATCGAGCCAGGACCGTCTCCCGGCCCCGCCGGCCCAGCGTCAGCCGCAGGTTGTGGTCGGTCAGCAGGCGCACCATCCCCGCCGCGAAGGCCTCGGGATCCTTGGGAGGGACGATGATGCCCACCCCTTCCAGCGCCTCCCGCACGCCGCCCACATCGGTGGCGACGACGGGAACCCCACAGGCCATGCTCTCCAGCACCGTGTAAGGAAAACCCTCGGAGATGCTGGAGAGCAGGCTGATGTCACCCTCGGTGTAGATGCGATGGGGTTCGCTATGGAAGCCCCCGAACTCAAAGTGCTCTTCCAAGCCCAGCTCGGCCACCAGGTCCCGACACTCCTGGACGTAGAGAGGGTCGGCCCGGAGCGAACCGTAGACGATCACCTTCAGGTCAGGGACCTCGCGCCGGGCAAGAGCCGTGGCCCGGATCATCGTCTTGATGTCCTTGATGGGTGTGACGCGGGCGGCGGCCACGGCGACGGGAAGGTCCCGGTGCTTCGCCGGCTTGGGGGCCGGGCGGAAGCGTCCGGGGTCCACACCGTTGTGGATGGTGACCACCCGCCGGGGGTCCGCCCCCAGAGGGACCTCCCAACGGCGGTTGAAGTTGGCCACGGGCGAGACCTGGTCGGCGAAGGCGTAGTTGAGCCGGGAGAAGAAGAGGGCCAGGTTGATGAGAAAGCGCTTGGCGAAGAAGGTGAAGTCCGTGGCGGAGACGGCGATGTACCGCTCTCGGGCGTAGACCCCGTGATCGGTGACAATGAAGGGCGTGCCGTACTCGAACTTGGCGATGATGCCCGCCAGGCCGCAGGAAGCGGCGACGGTGGTGTGCACGATGTCGGTCCTCGGCACCGGCGCGTTGAGGGGCATCAGCATGTTGTAGAGCCAGCGCAGGGCCGTCGTCAGGTCGAAAGCGTTGGGCACTTCATCCCCTCGAAAGGCCCCCGGACGCTCTCGGTAAGGTCGCAGCGTTTCTTCCTTAAAAACCTCCCACGTCTGCTGAGACTTGAAGGTGAGGTTGTAGTCGTACTCTTGGAAGTAGCGGTAGAGACCGTGGATAACCAGCCCGTAGTCAGTGACGCTCGTCTCCCGCACCTCTATCCCCTCCAGGAAGCGGCGGAAGAGGGGGATGAAGCGTTGGGCGATTACTTCCTCGGTCGTCGCTCGCTTGCGGCGGTAGATCTGCGCGAAAGGCAAGTCGGCCAGGATGTATTCGGCCGGCCCCTCGGTCCCCCACAGGGGGATGTGGATGACCCGCCGCACATTGGCCGGCAGGTCGTACCGATAGGCGACGTTGGGAGTGCCGGTGACGGCGTAGAGGGTGAAGTCCACCTCGGGCAACCCCCGGATCAGGATGTCGCACCAGGTGGAAACGCCACCACCGGCGAACGGATACGTTCCTTCTGTAGCCAGAAGCACCGAAAGCTGGCTCATCCTACCCCCCCTGCAATTTGCAACTTGCAATTTGCAATTTGCAATTTGCAATTTGCAATTTGCAATTTGCAATTTGCTCACTCTCGGGCCACAACCGGCAGATAGACATCCCAGATGCGAGGTGGTTCCTGCAAGTCGGTCGCTACCAGAGCGAAGACGGTGAAGTGGTCTATGCTCAGGGTCACAATCCGGCGATAGGTGTCTACCGCGTAGCGCTCTGGATAGGTCCAGGCGTTGTTGGTGGTGGAGAAGTAGGCAGGCCGCAGCCGGCGCGTCGAGAACCGCTTCCCCAGCCACCTCTCCTCGTAGCGGAAGCGCAGGAGAACGTTGCGCCGGAAGGGGCCGGTGATCTGCCGTCCCTGCTCGTCAAAGGCGAAGAGAGCGTAGGCGAAGCCCACGGGGTGGCTGTTCATCGTTTCGGCCAGACCGGCCGCCATCGGCGTGATCATCAGCGTCACCGATCCTTCCGTAGAGAGTGCCCCCGGCGGTACGATCACCTGAGAACCATCCTCCAGCGTCACCACCGCCATCTCGTCGGGCTCGATCACGACGGTCACCGGGTCGGGCAGACTCTCCGTCTCTAGGAAGAGCTCCATATCCTGGGTCACCACGTCCGTCTCACCCACCCGGACGACGTAGTCCTGGGTCGTGCGGTAGACGAGTCGCCCGCTCCCCGCCGCCCCCGGGTCGTGGTACTCGTAGAC
>WFUY01000333.1 GCA_015484715.1 Thermoflexales bacterium
GACCAGAGGAGCGCGGCCACCCGCAGCGGATGGGCCGCCACCCAGCGGGAGAACCCCGTTGCCGGGGGGCGGGGCCGGCCGGACCTGAGCCCGAGCCGCCGCCAGGCCAAGAGCAGGAGCAGCAGCCCCAGCAGGTGGAAGGCCACGCCATCCCAGAAGTAGTCGCGTCGGTGGAAGAAGTAGACCTGGCCCAGGAGGGCCAGCGCCAGCCCTCCCAGGAGCAGCAAGCCCGTCGCCAGGCTCCCTCGACGGCTCACCGACTCCCCCCCTTGAATCGCTTGACCCGCTCCTCGATCTCCGCCACGATCTCCCGCAATGCCGTCATATCCCCTTCGCCCACGTATTCGGCCAGGATGTCGAGCAACCGCTCCATATCGGGCTCGTATTCGTACACCAGCACCGCGACGTCATTCTCGTACAGCCCCACCCGCACGAAGTCCCCCTGCCGATACAACGAGGGCAGCGCGTACAGCTTGAGCAACAACAGCCCTTCGACCGTCGCCAAGGGAACGCCTTGGCCCAAGAATCGCTCCCGCCTCACGTACTCGCGTTGCACCCGCCGGAACAACGGATTGTCGGTGAGCAGGAAATCTACCCGCAACCCTTGAAACCTCCCCCGCGCGAAGTAGACATCTCGCTCAGCGATCTCGATCTCCGGCAGCCTGTCCAAATCCTCTCCGGCGATGATGAGGTCCAGATCCTGGGTGTTACGCCCCTCCACATAGTGAAGCAGCGCAACGCCGCCCACCAAAGCATAGTCCACTTGCCGCTCTGCCAACAACGCAAAGAACCGTGTGACCGCTTCGACAGGAGAGCCCTCGACCGTTGACGGCATCGCTTCCTGACTCCAGTTCTGAGGATTGAAGAAATGCGCGTTCTGGACAACGCGACCGATCTCTTCAACCGTCTTGAGCATGTCCATCCCTCAGCCGGAGGTAGGTTTCCGGGCCACGAAGAAGGTGTAAGCGCCGGGGTTCGCCGGGGGTTCCTCGTAGAAGCGCCGCACCAGCCGCTCCGTCAGCCAGAGGTTGGCCCGCGAGGGCCAGAGCACCCAGCGTCCGGCGAGCTTCTTGACCACCAGCGCCGGCAGCCCCAGGTAGTGGCCCCACTCCAAGGCCGTCAGCGCCCCCGGCGAGAAGTAGGACCAGTGGCGCTCCAGCACCAGGCCGGCCCGGGCCAGCCGCGCCTCCCAGACCGCCGGGGGATCGCAGTGGTAGTGGCGGGAGATGCGGTTGAAAAAGCGCCGATAGCGGTCCCCCAGAGGCCGCAGCCCCACCCGGTCCAGCATCCGTCCAACGGAGAGGAAGGCGAGGAAATGCTCCCCCGGCACGCAGAAGTAAAAGGGGCCGCCGGGGCGCAGGACCCGGGCGACCTCGTTCAGGACCGCCTGGACATCGGGGATGTGTTCCAGCACCGAGTTGCTGACCACGGTGCCGAAGTAGCCATCGGGAAAGGGCATCCGGGCCCCGTCGGCCTGGACGAGGACGCGGTAGACCCGGCGGTCGTGGGCCTCGCGCAGGGGCTGCCACCAGGGGTCCAGGCCGACCTCCGGCGGCTCTGGGAAGGCCAGGGAGGCGAAGTGACCATCGCCGCAGCCCAGGTCGAGGACGGGCCGGGGGAGGGGTAGGTCGGCGTAGAAGCGGGCCTCCACGGCCCGCAGCAAAGCGCGGAAGGCCGGCACCTCTCGCAAGTGACGCCACAGCAAGTCCTCGATCATAATAGGTTCATCTCCACCAGCAGATCCTCAACCTCGTCCAGAAACTCACCGAGCGTCACCGGACGTTGTCCCTCGGGAGAGGTATCGTGGACCGAGGGATCATCGGCAGGGTGACGATGCCACACTCCACCGACTTCATCTCGCGCATAGATTCGCCGGCCCGCCCACACCAGGACCAGATTGGTTGTGCCATACCGATCGTTGCGGTACACCTGCACAAAGAGATCAGGGCCTATGTACAGGCGAGCTTTGAGAAAGGAGTTCCCCCGGTCCAAGATCACCGGAGGCCGAAGATAACGTCGCGACGAAGCTTCCTCATAAAGCTCCACTAGCAGACGGGGTACATCGGGCATTTTCGAGGACTCACTCCCGGCGATTGAGCTTTTCGACCGCTTTTACACTTCATCTATCTATCCGGCTTTCTACCCTTTCCAAACACTCCCAGCGATTGAGCTCTCCGACCACCTTTACACCGCTTACGGCAGATCGAACGGCTTCAGTTCCTCAATCGCCTTGAGCATCTCCTCGATCCCCGTTACCGCCATCTCCCAGTCGAAATAGTCCTGCTCCTCCTCGAAGGAGAGGGCCATCTTCAGCATCCTCTCCCGAAACGTCTCGAAGGGAACCTGATATTTCTGGCGAAAGTAGCGATCCATCTTGCGGTAACGGACCAGATTGCGCCGTGCTTCCTGCAACAGCAGTCGCGCCAATGCCTCATCAGCCGTCTGCGCAGGAACAAGGCGGGTCAGCACAGCCTCCAGATACGCGCGATCCAGGACCTTGGGTTCCATACTTCCCTCCTCGCCTAACCACGCCCCACTTTCTCCAAGGAAGTGAGGTTTGACGAGTTCGTAAAGCAAGGTATAATTTTGGAATGAGGCCGTCCACCCTCTCCAAAGCCTGGGGATGCATCCCCAGAAAGCAGGCACCCGATGTCCAAGACAATCGCCCAACAAGCCCTCTCCCGCTACCTCGACCAGGTGATAGACGAGGTGGCCGAAGGCCGCGAGACCTACATCATCGAGGTCTCCGGACAACCCAAGGTCGTCATCCTGAGCCTGGACGAATACAAGCAACTCCGAGCAAGGGCCTTCGAGGCTCCATCTCCACCCGCCCGTATCATCAGCCCCCGGCTGGCAGACCCATCTCAGGCTAAGGACTTTGAACTGGAAGTCGTGGAGGAGGACATCTATGCCTAACTACGACTCCGAGCACTTCGCACCTCCGGCTCCAATAGCCTGGGTCAGCTTGATCAACCCCAATACCGGGCAATCCCTTCAAGCCATCCCTATGCTGATGGACACGGGTGCTGACATCACACTGGTGCCTGCCAAAGCCTTGCGAGACCTGGGTGTGGACACACTCCCGGACTTGTACGCTCTAGAGGCCTTCAACGGCACCCGCGTGATGGCTCCGACTGCCTACTTGAGCCTCCGCCTCCTAGGCCAGACCTTCTATGGCCGTTTTGTGACCATAGACCAAGAGATAGGCATCCTGGGCCGGAATGTCCTGAACCACCTCGCGCTGCTTCTGGATGGGCCTCGGCTATCCTGGCAACTCCTCCCGGTGTCTCCCACCGAGTGAGCGTTGACCGCCACCCTCCCATAGGCCGCGCAATGCCCAGAGGCTAACGCAGCTCATCGGAGCCTCCCACAACGCCCTTTACCCTCCCGCAGGCCCCCCGATGCCCAAAGGCCAACGTGGTCATCGAAGCCCCCCACAACGCACCGCAAGCCCGTGGATAGGACCTGCGGGAGGGCCGGTCGTTGTTCAGGTCTTCTCCAGGAAAAAGATGTACTCGTGCTTGAAGACGTAGAACCCCCCCGCCAAGGCCCGGTAGCGCCAGAGGGCCTCCTGGGACCGCTTCCCCCGTGTCCCCTCGAAGTTCTTGACCACGATGCTCTTCAGCCGAAAGCCCACGGCCAGCGCCTCCTGCATCCCGTAGAAGCCCAACGGAATCCACTCCCCCCGGACATACTTGTCCCCTATCACCACGACCATGAACCGCCCCGGCTCCAGAAGGGGATAGACGTGCTCCACCGCCTGCCGCCACCGGGCCAGGAAGGCTTCGACGCTGGGCGCGGCGCTCAGGTCCCGGGGATCGTCGCTGAAGCGGATGATGTCGTGGTAAGGGGGATGCATCACGACCAACTGAAAGCGCCGGACAGGCAGTCGGTCCAGGTCGAAGCTCGTCGCATCCCCCACGATGAGGGGGGTCTGCACACCGTAGGGGTTGGGCTCCTGGGCGACGCGGGCCTCCGCCCGGCGGGCCACCTCCGGGTTAAGCTCAATCCCCACGCCGTGCCGGCCCAGCCGGCGGCACTCGATGAGCGTCGTGCCGCTGCCCACGAAGGGGTCCAACACCCACTCGCCCCGCCGGGTGAAGCGCCACATCGCCTGACGGGGGATCTGAGGCACGAAGTTGCCCCAGTACCAGGCCAGGTGAGCACCGCTGGAGTCCCGCCGGTCAATGAGCCAGAGGCTGTCCGTCAGGACCTCCTCGTACTCCTGCCAGCGGTTCAGGTTGATCTCGTTGATGGGCTTGGTGCGCCGCTCGGTCAGCGCCCGGCGCAGCCGTCGGAGGTAGTAGCCCGCCCGCTCCCGCGTGTAGGCCGCCTCCGCCTGGGCAAGCTGCCGATCCAGCAGGTCCAGCCGCATCGCTTCGACGTCGGTGTCGGCCGGCGTCGCCACCACCCCCAGCGGGTCCGCCGGGTCCTGGAGGGCCGCCCGCAGCCCACGCACCCGCTCCCGCAGCTCCGCCAGCGCCTCCACCCCCAAGAGCTCATCCAGCAGCGCCGCCAGCCGGCTCACGCGCAGGGGAACCCGCTGCCCATCCACGCCC
>WFUY01000334.1 GCA_015484715.1 Thermoflexales bacterium
AGGTCGTGCTCCGGCCCGACCTGGTACCACTCCAGTTCGGCGGCCCGGCGCAGCTTGCGCCGCAGTTCGTGGCGCTGCTTGCGGGGCAGTGCGGCCAGATAGGCCTCCCAGGTCGTGGGCAGGGAGAGCACCGGACAGACATCCTCCAGTTCGATCTCCACGGTCAGCCCCCGGCGGCGGGCCAGGTCGGGCAGGACGGAGAGGGAGACGGACTCCTGGGGAACGTTGCAGAGGCAGAGGCAGTCCCAGGAGGGCACGTCGGGGTGGGTCAGCAGCGCTTCCAACAGGGCCTCATAGACCGGGACCTCGTGACCGGTGGCCACGATCCATTCCAGGTAGTCGGAGACGTCTACGCAGCCCACAGTCTTGAAGATCCGGTGGCTTTCCTCGACGGTCAGGAAGAGGGGGGCGATGCCCAGGAGCCGACCGTCGGGGGCACGGGCGCTCACCAGGCAGAGCTCCCCTTCGTGGAGGTGCGTCCACCAGGTCTTCTGCCAGGCGTGGGTCAGGAAGATGTAGTCGGCCCGGCTGGCCTGCACCAGCGGGTCCCATTCGTCGGCCAAGGCGTCGAATCCCTCGGCCGTTCGGTAGACGATGATCTGCATAGTTTGGTCCTCAGTCCTTGGTCCTCGGTTCTCAGTCCTCAGTCCTTGGTCCGGCGGGCTCACCGCCTCGCAGGATTGTACTTCAGGATTCGGGGAGAGGCAAGTTGCTCTTGCTTGTCGCTCCTCTCCGATGGTTGTATAATCTGCCTGGACTCGGGATCCGCTGCTGCCGGGAGAAGGACTTATGTCCCCCATCCTAGACCCCCACAGCCTAGAGTGTTTCAGCCACAGTCAAGAGCAGACCCAGCGTCTGGGTGCCCGGCTGGGTGAGTTGCTCCGTCCGGGCGATCTCGTCTGCCTGGAGGGGGAGCTGGGAGCCGGCAAGACCCAGTTCGCCCAGGGTGTGGGACGGGGATGGGGGGTGTTGGAGACGCTGACCAGCCCAACTTTCACGCTGATCAGCGAGTACCAGCGGCCTCGGGATGGGGCCTGGCTCTACCACGTTGACCTCTACCGGATCGCTTCCGTTGAGGAAGCGATCGGTTTCGGTCTGGAGGATTACCTGGACGACGACGCGCTGATCCTGGTGGAATGGCCGGAGCGGGTGCTGCCGTTGCTCCCGGAGGAGCGGCTGTGGATTCAGATCGAGATGATCAGCGGGACCAAGCGGCTGCTGCGGATGCAGGCCACCGGTGAGCGCTATCAGGCGCTGTTGCGGGCCTTTCGCGAGCGGGCCTTCGGCGTGTGAGAAGGGGGGATAGAGCGTGGAAGGATTGCTGCTGGCGGTGGATACCTCCACTCGACTGGCCGGGATCGCCCTCTACGACGGGCTGGCCGTGCGGGGGGAGCTGACCTGGGAGTCGGTCCGCCACCACACGGTGGAGCTGGCCCCCCGGACGGTGATGCTGCTCAGGAGTCTGGGGGCGGCTGCCGGCGATCTGACGGGGTTGGCGGTGGCGCTGGGGCCGGGCTCCTTCACCGGCCTGCGCATCGGCCTGGCCCTCGTCAAGGGGCTGGCCCTGGCCCGGGGCATCCCGCTGGTGGGCATCCCCACGCTGGAGATCACCGCCTACGCCCAGCCCCATCGCAGCATGCCCCTCTACGCCGTCTTGCAGGCGGGACGGGGCCGCATCGCGGTGGGGCGCTACCGCTGGCGACGGGGAGCGTGGCGGGCCACCGGGGACCCCTTTCTGAGCACCTGGGAGAAGCTGATCGAGCAGGTGGAGGAGAAGGCCTTCTTCTCCGGCGAGTTGGACGCGGCAGGGGTGGCGCTGCTGCGGGAGCGGTTGGGGAGCGGGGCGGTGATCGCACCGCCGGCCAGCCGCCTGCGTCGGGCCGGCTACTTGGCCGAGTTGGCCTGGCAGCGCCTGGAGCGGGGAGAGCAGGACGACCCCACAACGCTGGTGCCCATCTACCTGCACGAACCGGTGTAACTGTTCACCCTCCCGCAGGTGCTGAAAGCGCCCTCGACTGGTGACCTGCGGGAGGGTAGGCTGATAGATACGAATCGGTGTAGAGGACGCGGTGGCGAGAAGGACCGTTCTGACGGAGATGGGACCTTTCATCGTCCAGCCGATGGTCTGGCAGGACGTCTCCGAGGTGATGGCCATTGAACGCCTCTCCTTCCCCCTCCCCTGGCCCAAGCACGCCTATCGCTACGAACTGGAGGAGAACGACCTCTCCCACTACATCGTCGTGCGGGAGCGGGCGAGAGAGACAGCCCAGGAGAGGCCGGCGCGCTGGTGGCACCGCTTCTGGTCGCCCCGGCGGACCGCTCCGGTGCTGGGCTATGGGGGCTTCTGGATGATGGCCGGCGAGGCCCACGTCAGTACCTTGGCCGTCCATCCTGACTGGCGGGGACGTGGGCTGGGGGAGCTCCTGCTGCTGACGATGCTGAAGCGGGCAATCGCTATGGAAGCGGCCATCGCCACGCTGGAGGTGCGGGCCTCCAACCGGGTGGCTCAGGCCCTCTACCGGAAGTATGGCTTCCGCATGGCCGGCGTCCGTCCTCGCTACTACCGAGATAACAAAGAGGATGCCCTCATTATGACGGTGGAAGCGTTGAGGACGCCGGCCTATCGGGCGCGTCTGGAGGCGCTGGAAGCGGCCCTGCGGGAGCGGCTGGCCCGGGCCGTGCCCTCTCCCGAGGCGATGGCTTCGGGGTGATGCTCAGGGCGTTCCCCGTCCCCGGTGCCGCACCACCAGGGCGATGGCCGCGACCACGGCCATTGTCAGCGAGATGACCATTGCCACCGGCAGGCCCAGGCCGGGCACCAGCCAGGCGTCGGGCCGGAAGAAGTACTCGATGACGCTCCGTCCCAGGGGGTACCAGATGGCATAGAGCAGGATGATGTCGCCATCCTTGAGCCGATCGGCGTAGCGACGGCCCACCCCCATCAGGAAGAGGAAGCCCAGGAAGTTCCACACCGACTCGTACAGGAAGGTGGGGTGGAAACGGGTCGTCTCCACGGGATAGCGGCTCAGGTCGGCGTAGCGGGGCAGCCGGTGCAGCGCGTCAATCTTGATCCCCCAGGGCAGCGTTGTCGGCGGGCCGTAGAGTTCCTGGTTGAAGTAGTTGCCCCATCGTCCGATGGCCTGGGCCAGGATCAGGCCCGGCGCGGCGATGTCCATCCAGCGCCAGGGGTTCAGGCGGTGGCGGCGGGCGTAGAAGAGCAGGCCGATGACGCCCCCGAGGACCGCGCCGTAGATGCCCAGCCCCCCCTGCCAGATCTTGACGATCTCCACCGGGTTCGAGAGGTAGTAGCGCAGCCCCAGACCTCCCTCCTGGGGGCTGGAGACGACGTGGTAGAGGCGGGCGCCGATGATGCCCAGGATGAGGACGAGGATCAGCCCGTTCCAGACGTGGTCGGGGTCCTCGCCCCGCCGGCGGGCTTCGATAGAGGCGATGTAGCCGCCGAGCAGCGCGCCCACGGCGATGAGCAGTCCGTACCAGCGGATGGTGAAGGGGCCTGCCTGGAGAAGGATGCCGGTGTCGTTCATCGGTTTCCCTCCTTGGAAGCCCTCCTGCCGAAGAGGGCCTGAAGGGTGCGGGCGCTCCAGAAGATCGCCCAGAGGCCGGCGAAGATGCCCGCCAGGGCGATCCGCCCTTCGTCCAGCACCGGCTCCACCCGCACCCGGTCCGGGGTGACCTCGATGACGGCGATGGGCCGGGCGACGATCCCCCCTCCGCCGCTGGCACCTTCCGCTTCCGTCCCCTCCTCCCCCGTATCCACTCCTCTCTTCCCGAATCCCAGGCCGAAGCCATACTTGACCTTGGCGACGGGGATCACCGTCCGCTCCCCGACCTGGACCGGCTTGCCGAAGACGGCGCTGACGTGGGCCGTCTGTTGGACCTCCTCGATGGTGTCAAAGAGTCGTTCGATCATAGGACCTCCTGGTGGGTTGTTGCAGGGTGGGCCCTTGTTGTGGCCCGGATGATGAGCCAGAGCAGGGCGGCGAAGAGCAGGGCTCCCAGCCCGATGCTGAGCAGGGCGGTTTGGGTCTCGTCCCGGATGGGGAGGCGTTCCTCGCCCTCCGGCCCTTCGACGAGGATGGCGATGGGGGAGAGCCAGGCGACGGCCCAGCCCCAGCCGCTGACGTAGTCGCTTCCCACCGTTCCCCGGCGCTGGCCAAGGGTGACCACCCGCACTACGGGGATGAGTCGGACCGGTCCGGCTTCGATGGGCCTGCCGGTCAC
>WFUY01000335.1 GCA_015484715.1 Thermoflexales bacterium
ATCGAAGCCATGCCGCTGGCGCTGCGGATGCTGAGCTACCTCGTGCCGCTGCGCTACATGCTCGTCATCTTCCGGGGCATCATCATCAAGGGCGTAGGGCTGGGGGTGCTGAAGGAGCAGGTCGCCGCCTTAGCCCTCTTCGGCCTCGTCATCATGGTGCTGGCCGCCAGCCGTTTCCGAAAGCGCTTGGAGTGAGGGGGAGCCGGCGCAACGCCGGCACCCCTGTAACACGGGTGTCACGGGTGTAGCGATGGAACGTCAGCCCATCATCGAGATGCGGGACCTCACCCGGGCTTTCCGGGGCAGGGTCGCCGTGGACCACCTGAACCTGACCATCTATCGGGGCGAGATCTTCGGCCTGGTGGGGCCGGACGGAGCAGGCAAGACGACGACCATCCGCCTGCTGGCCGGCATTATGCGTCCCACCGAGGGGACGGCCATCGTCGCCGGCCACGACGTGGCCCGGGACCCGGAGGCGATCAAGACCCGCATCGGCTACATGGCCCAGCAGTTCAGCCTCTACGGGGACCTGACGGTGCTGGAGAACCTGAACTTCTTCGCCGACATCTACGAGGTGCGCGGGCCGGAGCGGGAGGCCCGCATCGAGCGGCTGCTCCGCTTCGCCCGGCTGACGGAGTTCACCGGTCGGCGGGCCGCCCACCTCTCCGGCGGGATGCAGAAGAAGCTGGCCCTGGCCTGTGCCCTCATCCACCAGCCGGAGATCATCTTCCTCGACGAGCCCACCACCGGCGTGGACCCCGTCTCTCGCCGGGAGTTCTGGGAGATCCTCACCGAACTGCACCTGGAGGGGGTGACCATCTTCGTCAGCACGCCCTACATGGACGAGGCCGAGCGCTGCTCCCGGGTGGGACTGATCTACGAAGGGCGGATCATCGTCTGCGACGTGCCGGGCAAGGTGCGGGGGATGGTCCAGGGCGACCTGCTGGAACTGCGCCCCGACGACTTCCGGCGGGCGCGACAGCTTATGGAGACGCTGGAGGGGGTACTGGAGGTTCAGACCTACGGGGACCTGCTCCACGTCTTCGTGGACGATGCGGACCGGCGGCAGGAGACGGTGGCGAAGGCGCTCCGGGAGGCCGGCATCGGCTTCACCGGCTTGCGCCAGACCCGTCCTCGAATGGAAGAGGCCTTCATCTCGTTGATCCGGCGGCAGGAGTGAGCGCGTCCTATGGGGGAGCAACCGACGGCGGACCGTCACGCCATCATCACCAAGGACCTGACGAAGAAGTTCGGTGACTTCACGGCGGTGGACCACGTCACCTTCAGCGTCCGGCGGGGGGAGATCTTCGGCTTCCTGGGGCCGAACGGGGCCGGCAAGACGACGACCATCCGCATGCTCTTGGGGCTGCTCCGCCCCACCGAAGGGACGGCCTGGGTCCTGGGCTACGACATCCGGGGGGATGTGCGGGCGATGCGGGAGCGCATCGGCTACATGTCTCAGCGCTTCACCCTCTACCGAGACCTGACGGTGGACGAGAACCTGAACTTCTACGGCCAGGCTTACGGGGTGCGGGGGGAGCGGCTGCGGCGGCGGAAAGCGGAGATCGTCCAGATGGCCGGCCTGGTGGGGCGGGAGCGGGAACTGACGAAGAACCTGGCCGGTGGTTGGCGTCAGCGGCTGGCCCTCGGCTGTGCGATGGTCCACGAGCCGGAACTGCTCTTCCTGGATGAGCCGACGGCGGGGATGGATCCGGTCTCCCGGCGGGCCTTCTGGGACCTGCTCTACGAGCTGGCCGAGGGCGGGACCACCATCTTCGTCACCACCCACTACATGGACGAAGCGGAGCATTGCCACCGGCTGGCCTTCATCTATGCCGGGCGCATCGTCGCCCTGGGCTCCCCCCAGGAGATCAAAGAGACGGTGATGCAGGGGCAGGTGCTGGAGATTGACTGCGATCAGCCGGACCGGGCGCTCCAGCTTCTACGGACAACGGGGCACTTCGACGAGGTGGCTCTCTACGGGGCGCTCATCCACGTCGTGGCCCCGGAGGTGGATCGGTATCGGGGGGAGATTCAAGCCCTGCTGAGCGGAGAGGGCATCACGGTGCACAGCATGGATGTCATCGCCCCATCGTTGGAGGACGTCTTCATCTCCAGCGTGCGTCAACAGGAGCAGCGGGCGGGATAAGGTGGACGCTGTGATCGGTCCCTCGAGTTCCGCGTCTGCCGGACGGGGTATCTGACTGCTACATCGCTTTGTGGGAGGTCGTGATGCGGAGGGTGCTGAAGATCGTCTTCGTGGTTGGGGTGCTGGCCCTCCTCGCCGGCGGCGTCGTCGGCGCGGTGCGCTATTTCTCCGTCCACCCTGACCAGTGGGAGCGGCTCCTGGTGGAACTGGAGCTGAAAGAGGCCGGCCCGGCCCGGCGGGAGGGCATCGTCGCCTCCGGCTTCATCGAGGCCACCCAGGTCGCCGTCAGCAGCCAGGTCGGAGGCCGCGTCCTGGCCGTCCACGCCGACGAGGGCGAGGAGGTAGAGGCCGGTCAGGTGCTCGTCGAACTGGACCCGGCCCTCCTCGAGGCCCAGATCGAGGTCGCTCGGGCGGAGATCGAGGCCGCCGAGGCCCAACTGGCCCAGATCAAGGCCGGCGTCAAGCCGGAGACCATCGCCGTGGCCGAAGCCGAACTGGAGCAGGCCAAGGTGGCCCGGGACGTGGCCCGCCAGGCCTGGGAGGATGCCCAGACGCTCCTGGAGAACCCCCAGGAGCTGGAGATGCAGGTCGCCATCGCGGCGGCCCAGGTCAAGGTGGCCGAGCACCAACTGGCCCAGGCCGAGGCCCTGCGGGACGCAGCCCAGGTGGGGGCCGACGCCTTCGAGCAGGCGATGGAGAAGATCGGCCCCGGCGGCCGGGTAGAGATCGCCGGCGGTCCCCTCCCCGCCCTCGCCCCGCTGCTCCAGAAGCTCCTCCCGCCGGAGGTCTACAAGCAGGTGATGAGCGGCCAGGACGGGACCTACACCAGCGGCAACATCACCGTCGTCGTCTCCGGGGGGATCGCCACCGTCTACAAGAAGATCGGGATGCAGTTCGAGGCCCACCTGTTGCCCCTCCGCTACTGGCAGAGCAACGTCGCCGTCAACCAGGCCCAGGCCGCCCTCAAAGGGGCCAAAGCGACCCTCTATCGCCTGAACCAGCTCAAGGAGAACCCCGTCGCCCTCCAGGCCCAGGTGAACGCGGCTCAAGCCGACTACGAGACGGCGAAGGCCAGCGTCCAGGTGGCCCAGGCCGCCCTCGACGCCCTCAAGGCCGGCGCGACCGAGGAGGAGATCGCCGTCGCCGAGGCCCAGGTCGAGCAGGCCCGAGCCGCCCTCGCCTCGCTGGAGGCTCAGCGGGAGCTGCTCACGCTGACCGCTCCCCTCTCCGGCCTCGTCCTAGAGCGGGTCGTCCAGCCGGGGGAGCTGGCCGCGCCGGGAGCCACCCTCCTGACCATCGCCGACCTCAGCGAAGTGACGCTGACCATCTACGTGCCGGAGACGGCCATTGGGCGGGTGCGGGTTGGGCAGCGGGTGGAGGTGATGGTGGACACCTTCCCCGACCGGGCCTTTGAGGGGACGGTGGCCCGCATCGCCGACGAGGCCGAGTTCACCCCCCGTAACGTCCAGACGAAGGAAGAGCGGGTTAACCTGGTCTTCGCCGTCGAGGTGCGCATCCCCAACCCCGATGGGGTCCTGAAGCCGGGGATGCCGGCCGATGCGGTGATTGTGGAAGGGGAATCGTGAACTTATCCCGGAGATCGAAGAGGAGCAGGCGATGAACAAGGCGGTTGTGCGGATCCTTCTGCTGCTGGCGTTGTTGCCCCTCGGCTGTGGGACGCCCTCGGTCGAGGCCCAAGGGCCCATCGAGGCCTCCGGCACCATTGAGGGGCGGGAGATCGTGATCGCTGCCGAGGTGGGCGGGACGGTGGCAGAGCTGGCCGTCCGCGAGGGTGACGAGGTGGCCCCGGGCGACCTTCTGCTGCGGCTGGATGACCGGATCGCTCAGGCCCAGCGGGCGGAGGCCGAAGCTGCCGTCAGGACGGCCGAGGCCAACCTGGCCCGGGTGAAGGCCGGCCCTCGCCCCCAGGAGATCGCCGCCGCCGAGGCTGCCGTGGCCGCCGCTCAGGCCCGGCGGGATGGGGCCTACACCGCCTGGCAGGACGCGCTGGCCGCCCTGGAGGCCCCCCAGGACCTGGACGTACAGATCGCCGCTGCCCAGAGCGATCTGGAGATCGCCAAGAAAGAGGTGGAACGGCTGGAACTGGAGCTGAAGGCCGTCGAGATGAAGCGCAACCTGACCGAGGAAGGCACCGACGACCGCAAGGTCCAGGATGCCGTCTGGCGGGCGACGAAGGAGGCGATTGAGGCGGCGAAGGCGAACCAGCGGGTCGTCGAAATCCGGCTCTACTGGCTGCGCAAGAGGAAGGAGGAGCCGCTGAAACTCCAGGCCCAGGCCAACGCCGCCGAGGGAGCTTACCGCCTGGCCGAGGCCGCGTTGCGGGTCGCCCAGGCGAAGCTGGCCGAGGCGAAGGCCGGCCCCACCCCCGAGGAGATCGCCGTCGCCGAGGCCCAGGTGCGTCAGGCCAAAGCGGCCCTGGGGCTGTTGCAGGTCCAGCAGGAGAAGCTCACCCTCACCGCGCCGGCCGGCGGGCTGGTCAGCAGCGTCGAGGTCCACCGGGGCGAAGCGGTCCTGGCCGGCACCCCCCTCCTGACTTTGGTGCAGCTCGACCCGGTGGTGCTGACCCTCTACATCCCCGAGGAGAAGATCGGCCTGGTGAAGGTGGGGCAGCGGGTGGAGGTCTCCGTGGACAGCTTCCCCGGTGAGACCTTCGTCGGGCAGGTCGTCCACATCGCCGAGGAGGCCGAGTTCACCCCCCGCAACGTCCAGACCAAAGAGGAGCGGGTGACCATCGTCTTCGCCGTCAAGGTCCACATCCCCAACCCCGACGGGCGGCTCAAGCCGGGGATGCCGGCCGACGCGGTGATCGTGGGGTCGTAGCGCGGTCTACGCCCACGCCCTTTCGTCCACCATCGTCGGCGCATCCTCGGCGATGCTCCCCGCCGGAACCAACTCGATGGCGTCGGCCCGGACGCGACACAGGTCCTGGATGGCACGGCGGAGGGCCTCGACCAGCGCTTCTCGGTCGGCCTCCTCTTGGAGGAGCTCGGCCCGGACGGTCATCTCATCCCGGTGGGCGGGGCGGGTGATGGTAGCCTGGACCCTGCCCACGCCGGCCACCTGCGCTGCGGCCGCCCGAAGCTGGTTGGGGTGCACGAACATCCCCCGCACCTTGACCGCGTCCCCCACCCGTCCCACCAGGATGATGGAGCGGTCGCGCTGGCGACTCCTCCCCGGTGCCGGGTCCACGTTGACCGCCAGATCGCCGGTGCCCAGGCGGATCAGCGGGTAGGTGGCGTTGAAGGTGGTGACGACCACCTCCCCCACATCGCCGGGGCCGACGGACCGGCCGCTTTCGGGGTTGACGACCTGGACGATGGAGGATTCCAGCAGACGCATGGGAAGGCCCCCCTCGGTGTTGTAGGCCAGGAAGCCCAGCTCTGCCGTGCCGTAGGCGTTGGTGACCCGAAGCCCGTAGCCTTCGACGAAGGTCTGCCGCAGCGAGGGGGGCAGCGGCTCGGCGGAGACGAGGACCTTGCGCAGGGCGGACCGCTCGCGGAAGTCCACCCCCATCTCCTTCGCCTTCTCCAGCAGGGCCATCAGCCAGGAGGGGGTGCCGATGTAGCCGGTGACCCCCAGGTCCAGCATCATCTTGAGCTGCAGGCCGGCGTTGCCCACCCCGGCGGGGATCACCGTTGCGCCGAGGTCCCGGAGCACCCGGTCGAGCACCAGGCCGGTGGGGATCAGGTGGTAGCCGAAGGTGTTGATCACCACATCGCCCGCCCCGAAGCCGGCGATCTGAAGCACCTCGCGGACCGTGTCGGCGACGGCATCCTCCCCCGTCGAGGGCTCGTAGAGGGGGCCGGGGGAGAGGAAGACGTGTTGCAGGCGCTCCAGCGGCACCGCCAGGAAGCCACCGAAGGGGGGATCGGCCTGTTGGAGCTGGGCCAGCCGGTCCTTGCTGGTCACAGGGACCCGGTCCAGGTCCTCCACCGTCTGGATTTGGTCCGGGGCGACACCGGCCTCGTCGAAGATGCGGCGGATGGCCGGTGCGTTCTCATAGGCGTGTTGGACGATCTGATGTAGCCGCTCTGCCAGGTCCATCGTTTCCTCCTCCCGTGATCTACCCCAACCACCGTTTGCGGCGCTTGTAGTGCTTGACCTCGCGGTAGCTCTTGCGCTGACCGAGCTGGGTCAGGCCCAGGTAGAACTCCTTGATGTCCTCGTTCTCGGCCAGTTGGCTGGCGGGACCGTCGAGGACGATGCGCCCATTTTCCATCACGTAGGCGTAATGGGCCACGTCCAGGGCGATGCGGGCGTTCTGCTCAACCAGCAGGATGGACACCCCTTCTTCGGCGTTGATCCGGCGGATGACCCGGAAGATCTCGGCGACGAGGAGGGGGGCCAGCCCCAGCGAGGGCTCGTCGAGCAGCATCAGCCGGGGGTGGGCCATCAGCCCCCGTCCGATGACCAGCATCTGCTGCTCGCCGCCGGAGAGGTAGCCGCTGATGCGCCGGCGCAGCGCTTTGAGCCGGGGGAAGTAGTGGTAGACCTGTTCCAGGTCCTGCTGGATTGAGGTCCTCTGGTCGGAGCGGTACCGGGCCAGCGAGCCGATGACCAGGTTCTCCTCGACGGTCAGGTGCTGGAAGAGCCGGCGCCCTTCCAACACCTGGACGATGCCCAGCCGCACGATCTCGTCAGGGGGGAGGCGGTCAATGCGCCGATCGTAGAACTCGATGGTGCCCCGGGTGACCTCGCCCTCCTGGGTGCGCAGCAGCCCGGAGATGGCCCGCAGCGTGGTCGTCTTGCCGGCCCCGTTGGCCCCCAGCAGGGCGACGATCTGCCCTTCGGGAACTTCGATGGAAACGCCCCGCAGGACCTGGATGACATCGCTGTAGACGACCTCGACGTTGTTGAGTCGGAGCATGGTCTCCTTCCCACGGTGGGGCGGGGGAGCGCCCGGCGGGGGCGCTCCCCTCGCGCGTTGGGCCGTTACTCCTTCGGTCGCAGGTCCGGTGTCTCCGTCCAGTCCTGGATGACGACGAAGGCGTCGGGTCCGCCCTGGATCATCCGAATCTGCGCCATATGGGGGGAGCGGCTGCCGCCGGAGTAGTCCACCCGCAGCACGCCGTCCAGGGCCTCGTAGGGGCTGATGGCGATCAGGGCGTCGTGGACGGCCTCACCGGTGAGGTTCTCGTAGCCGACGGTGTCAATGGCGTGCTTGATGGCGGCCGCGGCCATATCCACGCCGGCCACCATCAGCAGGTAGCCCACGTTGTGCTCCGCCGGCTCTCGGTTGTTGGCCTCGAAGAGGCTCTGGGCGTACTGGATGCCGGGGTGGTCGGTGTCGTTCCACCACAGGTAGGGGAAGGCGGCGATGAGCCCGACGGCGTAGGAGGGATCGGCCAGGAAGGCGTAGGTGGCCAGGTCCATCGCCCAGTTGTCGGCGGCGACCACGAACTGGTCCCGCAGGCCCAGGCTGTACAGGTCGTTGAGGATGGCCGCCGGACCGAAGGCGAGGGTGTTGGTCCAGATGACGTTGGCGCCGGCCGCCTGGGCGTTCAGGATGGCGGTGGTGGTGTCGGCGGTGGGGGAGACGTCGAAGGTCTCCTCCAGGACCAACTCGATGCCCAGCTCCTCCAAGTAGGCCCGGCTCTCATCGGTCAGCGCCCCCTGACCGAAGGCGGTGGGCCAACTGATGTAGGCCAGCTTGATCTCGTCCCCGGCCCCCTCGGGCTTGTAGGTGTCCCAGTTCTCCTTGAGGAACTTCATCACCAGGCCGAACTGGTCGGGGTAGATGGGGCCGAGGCCAAAGGTGTAGCCGGAGTTCACGTAGAAGCCCCGGGCGCTCAGCCCGGCGGTGATGTTGGGGATCTTGTCCTCAACCATCCGCTGGGCCAGCGCTTCCACCTCGCCGGAGCCGTAGGTGATCATCACCAGGATGTTGTCGTCCTCGCTGGTGAAGCGCTCGTAGGCGGCGACGGCCTCGTCAATGTTGCCGGCGGTGTCGGCGAACTTCACCTCCAGGGTGGCTCCGTAGATGCCCCCTGACTCGTTGATGGCGGCCACCGCGTCCTCAACGCCGTGGATGAGGGGGGCTGTGATCGCCGCGTAGGGGCCGGACAGGTCGCC
>WFUY01000336.1 GCA_015484715.1 Thermoflexales bacterium
CCACAGCCCCAGGCGTCTCTTTCACATAGCGCTCCCGCAAGGCCATCACCTCTTCGTACCGCTTCTGCGCCGTGCGTTTGGTCTTGGCCTCGAAGATGTGGTAGATCTTCCCCTTCAGGGCCTCGGCCTCCGGATGGGTCTCGGCGTAGTCCGCACCATAGACCTCCTTGAAGTGCTCCTGCACATTCTGCAAGGCGTGGAAAATGCATTGATGGTGCTGAGCCTGGGGGAAGACCTGGGCGATGAGGGGGCCGTAGTCCACCCGCAGGTCGGTCACGATCACCCGGGGATGATACCCCTTGGCTCGCAAGGCCAGCAGGAAGGCTTGGGTGCTCTCTTTGGTGTTGTGGGGATAGATGGCGATATGCAACAGGTCATAGGTGTACACATCCACCGCAAAGTAGACGTACATCCAGCGCCGCCTCTTCCCGGCCGGCTTGTCGTTCTTGGGCACCAGCACATACTTCTCATCAATGCCCACCACCCCGCTGGACTTCACCACCCCAAACAGGGCGGCCACCGGCAGCAGTTGGTACCCCCAGGCACTTACCCAGCGGTAGGCGGTCATACTCGCCACCCCCAGGGCCTGCCCCGTGCGCCGATAGGTGCTGTAGCCCCACCCATACATCTGCAGCGCCAACAGGTGGGTCTCCAGCCGATAGCGGGAATAGGGCACCAAACCCGGCGGCAGGTTGGTGAAGCTCTTCTTGTCACACAAGGGGTTGCAGCAGTAGTAGCGGTACACCTCTACCGTCTTCAGGTTCCCCTCGGCGTCATAGTACTTCTTGAGACGGGGCTTCCGGCTCTTGCGCACCACCTGGGTCGAGCCGCAGTAGATGCAACGCACCGTCCCATCGGTCACCTCTTCCCAGCGGCCAAAGAGCACCCTCTCCACCCGCATCAGCCAGGGCAGGGCTTTGAAGGGATGGTCTCCCCTCACCGAGAGGTGAAGTGGCCGCAGATGGTGGCCCTGTAGCTCCCGTCCTCTTCCTGCACCACCTCAACCCAGGGCTCTTCCCGACCACAGAGTTTGAACCAACCCTTGACGGAGGCTCCCTCTTGTGCTATACAACGGGTGGAACCGGTCACGGGTTACTGGGACAGCCCGGCGCGGTTTGGGCGGACCCACCGGCGACCAACCGTCGGGGAGAGAGCGGCGAACCGAGAACCTATAGGAAGGAGATGATGGGAAAGCGAGCACGCCACCCCCTGGCCCTCCAAGCGGTCGTCCTGGTCCGGGCCGGCCTGCTTCTGGGAATCCTCACACTGACGCTGATCCTCCCGCCATCGGTGCAAGCCCATGGCAGTGCCCCCTACCCGATCTTGCTGGAGTCGCCAGTGGGCCCCTACGTGGTCACCCTGCTGGCCGACCCCGACGTGGGCGGGGGGACCTTCACCGTGGAACTCGCCTTGGCCAACGGACGGGCCGTGCCCGGGGGAACCACCGTCACCCTCTGGGTTCGGCCTCAGGACGGCCACCGGGAGGAGGCGGGCTACGAAGGCCGGCGTCAGACCGAGGGAACGGATACCTTCGTCGTCGAAATCCCCTTCGACACCGAGGGGATGTGGCAGGCTCGGCTGGTGGTCAACGGCCCGGCCGGGCAGGGCGAGCGGGCCTTCTCGGTCCGGGTGACCCCGCCCGGCACCAACAGGCTGGGGTCCCTGCTCTGCCTGCTGCCCTTCCTGGCCCTGGGTCTTCTCTGGTTGATCGGTGCTCGGCGTCATCGCCGGGAGGCCGAACCCGAGGCGGAGCGGTGATCCGGCCCCTGGGCGTTGCCAAGCCTGAGAGCCGCCTCCACGCCTTCCATAAAACTCCTCCTTGCCCCTCCGTCACTTTGCGGTACAATCCCTGACACGGTAATGTATAGAACGCTCCCCACGAGACGATGAGCAACACAGCCAGCCTACGCCATTTGCGATGGGATGATCGGGGCCTGCTCCCGGCCGTCGTCCAGGACGCCGAAACCCGCCAGATCCTGATGGTGGCCTGGATGAACGAAGAAGCCCTGCAGCGAACCCTGGAGACGGGCGAGACCTGGTTCTGGAGCCGTAGCCGACAGGCCCTCTGGCACAAAGGAGCCACCAGCGGCAATATCCAGCGGGTGCGCGAGGTTCGGGTGGACTGCGACGGGGACACGCTGTTGGTCCTGGTGGACCCGGCCGGCCCGGCCTGCCACACGGGCCACCGGAGCTGCTTCTACCGCTCCTGGGAGGCGTTCGTGGAAGAGGCCGGAGAACCCCAGGAGGGCGCGGCAGCACAGCGGGAGGCGGTGACACCAGGGCGACGGCGGGTGCTGGACCGGCTCTTCGCCGTCATCGAGAGCCGGCGGGAGAACCCGCCGCCGGGCTCCTACACCGCCCGCCTCTTCGCCGCCGGCGAGGACGAGATCGTCAAGAAGGTCGGTGAGGAAGCCGTCGAGGTGATCCTGGCCGCCAAAAGCCAGGGAGACCGGCGGCTCATCGAGGAGATGGCCGACCTGGTCTACCACAGCCTGGTCCTCCTGGCCGCCCGGGGGCTCACCCTGGAGGACCTGGAGGCCGAGCTCCGGCGCCGGTTCCGCCCATCGAGCCAACCCCCTTCCCCTACCCAAGAATGAAAGGAATGAGTTGCGATGACCACGACTCCTCCAGGGGATCTGACAGGCGTTTGGAAGCGGCTCTTGGAGAACATCCTGGATAGGTTGACTCCTGAAACCTTTAGGCAGGAACTGCCCGACCTGCGTGCCCGCTACGGAGACGACCCCGAGGAACTCGGCATTGCCTACCTGGCGATGCTGACCCAGATCGGGCTAGGGAGCTTGCTGTCGCTCGCTGCCGCCCTCCCCTTGGAGGAGGCCGAGGCAGCCTTAGACACCCTGGCCGAGGCCGTGGGAGGGTTCGACTTCTCTTCGGCGGCCGAGACCCTCTCGGACGACGATGAGCTAACCCCTTACTACCGCGCCCTGGCCACCCTCGCCGGCGAGATGATCCCCCGGATTGTCTCGGCCCTCACGGCCATCTTTCGAGCTTATGTGCGGGGCACTTATGCGGGCACCGATCCCAACGAACTCATCGAGCAGGCCCTGGCCCTGGCCGAGACGGACCCCGAGCGGGGGCGGGAACTGATCGCCCAGGCCGGCGCCCTCTACCTGGAGGGCAAGCCCCTCTGGTGGCGCTGGCCGCGAGAGGTCGGGGGAAGTCCTCTGGCCCAGTGGCTCTCCGACGTCTTGTTCTACGGGCAAACCGTCCAAGAAGGTTGGCCTCCGATGGGGCCGGTAGACCAATGGCGGGCCGAGTTCCAAGCTTACCTCGCCGAGCCTCCCGAGCGCCGGGCAGCCGAGGAGGAACGATTGCGAGCTTGGAAGAGGCTAGAGGCCAAGTACGAACAGGCCGAGCAGGAGGCCGAAGAGCTGGCCGAGACGTTGAAACAGCGCCTGATCGAGATCGGGGAGGGAGATCTCCCTCGAGAGATCTACACCCTCTGCGAGAAGAACCGAGAGGCGGTGATTCCCATCCTGATCGAGCTGGCCGCCGATGAAGAACTTGCCCTGATGGATGCGCCCGGTGAAGGCTTCGTCCCCATCCACGCGGTCCACCTCCTGGGCCACCTGAAGGCCGCCGAGGCCGTGCCCACCCTGATTGACCTGGTGGCCGAATGCGAGCCCGACGAGTACCTGTTCAACGAAGCCTTGGGCGCCCTGAAGGAGATCGGAGAGCCGGCGGCGGAGCCCCTCTTCCAGTTTATGCGCTACTCCCGCCTCCCAGAGGCCAAGGCCGACCTCGCCCTCACTCTGGTCGAGGTGGCGGGTGAGGACGAGCGCACCTTCCCCACCTTAGCCCGGCTGTTGGAGGAGCTCTCCTGGGAAGAGGGGAAGGGCCTGGTGATCATGGCCCTGGCCGATCTGGGGGACCAACGGGCCGTCCCCCTGCTCTGGGATCAACTGGAAAGCGTCGAGGAGGCCATAGACCGCCAGGAGGTTTTGGCTGCGCTGGAAGAACTGGGCACTCCCGAAGGCGATGAGCGGTTGCTCACTTTGGAACGCCGTTGGGTCCGCGAGGAGATTCTATCCCGGTGGGACAGGGTGATCGCCGAGGTAACCGATCCCCAGGAACTGGCGGAGTTTATCGAGGAGGATGAGGAGATAGGGGAATCTGAGGCCGCCCACCTGGCCCACGCGGTTGCCGATTTCTACTTCCTCCAACTGACCTGGGCAGTCTCGATGACCCTCCTGAGCGGAGACGAGAGGACAATGACGAAGGTCCTGAGCCGGGCTCGGGAAGCCAGCGAAGTCCTCGATTTCGAGGACGACCTCTCCGGCTACGAGCCTCGGTTGCGCCGGGTCTACGAGCACATCGCCTCCTGCGCCGGCCGTGAACTCCAAGACCGATTGCGCGGCCTCTGGCTGACCCTTGACCACTACTGGCGTGGTGCCTACGACGAAGAGGCCGACCCCAACGCGCTCATCTTGGAAGCCCGTCGCCTCGTGGGGGAGGACTTCGCCCAGGCCGAGGCGCTGGTGGGCCAGGCCGGTGCCCTCGTCCTGCAAGGACGTCCCTTCTGGAGGCGCTGGCCCAAGGAGGCGCCATCTCCCCTCGACCGATGGCTCTATGCTATCGCCACCCTGCGTCGTGCCTTGGACGACAGCCAGGCTTACCCCCTGGAAGCTTGGGGGGAGAGATCGCTTCAGGCCGCGCCGAATTTGATCCTTCGGGCCTCGTTGCCCTACTACCCCGATGCCAAGCGGGTGCTCGATAGCCTCGCCCGCGAGGAGGAGTCGAAGGTCGGTTCCGAGTTGATCGAGGCCCTGTACGAGATTCCTCCCCTCCCGGCCAAACCCGACACCCGTCTGCTTCGCCGCTTCCGCCGCCACCGCCAGGAGGTGATCCCCCTTCTCATTGACTTGGTGGAGGATCGAAGCACCTGGTCCCTAGAGGCACGGGG
>WFUY01000337.1 GCA_015484715.1 Thermoflexales bacterium
ATGCCAAGGCCGCCTTACCGATCTATGAGTTACTGCTCCGCCTGGAGCGGCTGACCTCTCAGTTAGGAAGAAGGCACTATGCTGAAACGGAAGAGGCGATACAGATTCCCCAGATCGTCAAAATCCTGAAGCAATCCGGTGATTGTTACGGTGGAGTGAGCTTCACCTTAGCTTTGGAGACAGGGTATCTTATCGAGGCTCAATACGTGCATATGGCAGATGCCGCGTTGTTAGCCAAGCATGCCGAGGAAAGCCTTGCCCTCTCTCAAGAAGAGTACGAGTTCTTCCTTTTCCCCCCGTCTGGGTCGGAACAGCAGGTGTTAGTCAACCCTTTGCTTCTGCGACGGAACTACACTCCCCGTCACCTTGGCTCAGTTGAGCTTCGGCCAGAGTTCTTTGAGCAAGTAGAAGCCGCAAGAGAGGAATTTGAGGAGAAAGACCTGGAGGAAGAGATCGGGCTTGCCTGACCTTTGGATGAATCGGGAGGTGCGATATGGGCGTTTACCACCTCATGGGCCTTGGCCGCTCGGCCGGCGCTATCACCGGCCCTGTCTCCTACCTGGCCCACCGCTATCAACGCTGGAACGCGGACGACCGGCGCTTCTTCGCCCGCTCCGGCGAAGTCCGACAACGGGAAGCCAACGAGAAAGTCGGGGACATCCAGGCGCTGGTCCTGTTCACCACCAAAGAGGTGCTGGCAGGAGAAATCCCGGCTTTCAACTTCGTAGATAACCCGCCGGGTAGGATCACCAAGGGGCCACAAAAGCAAGGAGGGCCAATGAAGGACGTGCTCCGTCGGCTGCTCCGTCGCGAGTGGCCCGCCATCGGCGGTGACCGACGCCAGGGCGCTATCTTCTGGTGCGAGGTCAACCGCCGGGACATCCGCACGACCTACGAGCGGATCATCCGGGTTGTGGCGGCCTTGGCCGAATCGGGAGGCCAAGGCAAGGAGATGTGGGCCAACCTGACCGGCGGCAACAACGTGATCAACTTTGCCCTGGAGTTGACCGCCACCCTCTCCGGCGCGGTGGCCCGGCTGTACTACGTCCAGGCCGAGAACCCGGATGCGGAGAAATGTGTGCGCTTCACCGCCGAAAACGGCTATTGGGTGGAGTTACCCGTTATGCCCCTGGCGCTGGGGCGGCTGAGCCGGGCCATCATTGGTCTCCTGGCGGACAGAGGCCCTCTTAGCCTGGGGGACTTACACAGCATCTTGAAGCGCGAATACTGGGATCTGAGTCGAGGGTTGACAACCCAAAGAGTGCTGCGCGAAGAGTATCTGGCTCCGATGTGGAGACAGGGCCTCATTGCAGAAGCCCCTGGTGGTTATGTCGTCGGTCCTCAGTGGGAACTGATCCGGCCCTACGAAGAAGGCTGGCGACGGGCTCAGGAGGCGGGTCTGACCATCGAACAGTTGGCCCAACGGGAACCTTGGATCGAACGAGAGAAACTGAGCTTGTGATACCAAAGCGGCGAGGTGAGGATAATTTCGCCCGACGTTATCCGCACTCCAGACCGCCAAGGTCTTGCAGGCCTGGGGGGTCTGGGAACAAGCACCACTGGGAGGACAATGAATGATGCTGGATCCAGAAGCTCTCCAGGTCATTGATCGGGTCGAGGCCGAGGACGGTACGGTCGTTGAGGTCGTCCAGTACCCCGAACTCAAGGGCTCCGCCGACGTTCGCACGGCGGAGATCCTCTTCTTCGCCAACCAGAGCGGGATGCGCCTGAAGATGGTCCGCATCCGGCTGAACGGCTCCTCCGTCCGGGTCGAACCGGGAGCCCTCTACTTTATGAAAGGCAATCTTACGATGAAAGCCAGCACCGGAGGCGGGCTGCTCAAGGGGCTGGCCCGCAAGATGGTCTCAGGAGAGACCTTCTTCGTGAACGAAATCCACGGCCGGGGAGAGGTCTACCTGGAGCCCACCTTCGGCCACTTCCTCCTCCACCACATCAGCAAAAAAGAGGGCGGGGTGATCGTAGATCAGGGACTCTTCTTCGCCGGGACGGCCGGGCTCGACATCTCGGCCGTGGCCCAGAAACACCTCTCCTCCGCCCTCTTCGGCGGCGAAGGGCTCTTCCAGACACGGATCGCCGGCTCGGGGGTGGCCGTGCTCTACTCCCCCGTCCCCAAAGAAGAAGTGATCCGCTACGAACTCGCCGGCGACCGGCTGGCAGTAGACGGGAACTTCGCCCTGATGCGAAGTGAGAAGGTCGCCTTCAAAGTGGAGAAGAGCAGCAAAAGCTGGATCTCCACCGCCGTCTCCGAGGAAGGGTTCCTCCAGGTCTTCGAGGGCACCGGATCCGTCTGGATCGCCCCGACGCAGGGGATCTACGAGAAGCTGGCCCGTTCGGAGGGGTTGCGGGCGCTGGCCGGGCCGCCGGGGTCCATCCAAACCCAGACAAAGAGCTCGTCGAAAAAACGGTGAGCCTGCATTCCCTTGCCGTTAAAGGACCTTCTCTGCCGCCGAGACGTCGAGGGCGCAGGGGAATCTTCGGGTTCTCTCGGCGTTCTCCGCGCCTCGGCGGTGGAAAGAGCGCCGTCGAGCGGGCCGGCCCGATAAGGGAGAACCGCCTACACCGAGCAGCCAAGGCCCTCCTATCCTCGGCCCGACCTCGAAATGCAGGACGCAGAGAAACACCGAGCAAGACCACACCCCCACGGATGTGGGGGTATCGTTGTGGTACAATAGCAGGGAAGTCTCTCGGAGCGGAGCAGCGGGCGGCCGACCGCTCATCCGTCCTTGCGCCCAGCGGCGAAGCGTCGTATTGGCAATCTGTCGAGGTGATGGAAGATGGCAAACAACAATCCCCCCCAATCCCTGGACGACTGGGAGCGCGAGCTCCGGCCCCGTATGGACCGCATCGAGCTGATCGGCGAACTGGACCTGTCAGAAGCAGAGACGGCCGCTATCGGCGACCATATTCGGACACTGATCCGCGTTTTGGGCGCCCGACGGGCCACCCGGCAGCTCCGGGAGCGCTACCCCTGCACCTTCGTCACCTACCTCGTCTTCCAAGGCATCTACGGTTACGAAAGCGGCGACTACTGGTCCGCCGTCTGTCGGGCCACCGGGCTTCCCGACGATCCCAACCACACCCGGGAGTGGGGCCGGCTTTTCGAGACGATTGTGAAGAAGCTGGGGCTGTACCACGAATTCCCCGGCCACCGCTACGTGGGGGCCATCCTGGGACACGGCGGCATCCCCAAAGCCTCCCTTCCTGATTTCTTCGAGCACATGCTCCAGCCCTCCGTCACCAAGCCGGAGTTGGCCGGCCTCCCCACGCCGGAGCTCATCTCCGAGTGGGTAACCCACTCACCCCGTCACTTCGTGGACAGACCCGTGCTCCGCTTCCTGAAGCGCAGGGAGCGGGTGGCCGAAGAGTTCGTCGAGCGGTGCCGCCGGATGGCTGCCGACACGCTGGAGAAAGGGGAGGTGCCCTCCGCCGTGGAACTTGGGCTTCCTACCTTCATCGTGGAGGAGTATCGGCAGTGGATCGCAGCCCCCCATCAGGACAAAGTCAGGCGCTCGACCGGGTCCCATTGGCGTCCGCCCCGCCTCTTCCTGGATCCGTGGGGCGACGGCGTTCAGATTCACCTCCCTGCTCAGCGGGTCCCCGAGGCGCCAGCGGGGGCGGAGGTGCGATGGGAGGTGCAGATGGGGGAAACGGTTCCCCCACAGCTCGTGCCCGTTCGGCTCCGGCCGACAGAGCGGGGTTGGGAGACCGAGGAGGTCTTCCTTCGCCTCCCGCACCCCGCGCCAACATACCGCTGCCGGCTCCTCGTGGGCGACCAGCCCCAGCGCGAGTGGTCCCTCAGAGGGCCGGATGACGACCATCCGTGGCTCGCCTTCGACGCCGAGGCCGGCCGCCAGTTGAACTCCCGAACGCGCCTGCCGGCCCGCCCCCTCTGGCTCCTGATCGCACCGGAGGTGACCCTGGAGGCTGTGCCGCCCAACCCCCTCTTCATCCGAGAGCGGCTGCCGGAGCTTCCCGGAGGCTGGTACGGGTGGCAAGCCTACGAGGTGGACCTGGCGCGTGTTACCTCGCTCATCCTGCACTCCCCCCAAGGAAATCCGAGGGTCTCCGTGCGCCAGGAGGCCACACCCCTCCGGCCCGAGCTGGTAGGCGGCAGACGGTGGTCTCCCCCCGACGCAACCGTTCCCCTTTACAGCGGCGAGCCCCCTCGCCTGCGCATCCCGTGGGTGCAAGATGCCGATCCCCGTCAGCTCTCCCGCTGGCGCCTCGAACTCCGGCCCGAGGGGAAGGCTCTGCCCGCTGAGCCCGTGCAGACCACCTTCGAGGCATTGGCCGACCGGTTGACCTCGATGATGCTGACCGCGCCATCCTCCGGGAAGCCCGCGTCTCAGAGAGCGCTGGAGCTCCCCCTGACCCATCTGTTGGGGGAGCGCCCCATAGGACGGTATCGCTTGCGTCTGCGCGATCCACGGGGCCGTAGCGCCACCCTGCGCTTCGGCATCGTGCCCTATCTGCGCATCACCGGCCACGAGCCCCTTTACCTGCCCGATCCCCAACAGGGCGGCCCTCGGGTATCGCTTGTCGTGGAGACCGATGCCTGGACGGAGGCAGAACTCCGGTCCCCAAACCCCGACTTGGGCTTAACCCTGGTGGACCGTGGCAAGGGAACCCGCCGCTATCAGGTGAAACTGCCCCCCGATTGTACCGAGGTTTTCCTGCGTTTGGCACGTCGCCTTCCCCGAGAAAACCTGGTTTCCTTCTCCCTGCGGATTCCCATCCACCGCCTGCGCTGGCAGTTGGTCCTCCACCCGGACTCGGTCGTCTCCTCTCCCTGGCGCGATCGGACGGTCTCCGTCGGCCTGGATGAGTTGGAGCAGAGCACCTCGCCCTACTTGCTGGTGGATCTCCCCGGCCCGGGGATGGGAGCCCGCCTGCGGCTGCAC
>WFUY01000338.1 GCA_015484715.1 Thermoflexales bacterium
CTACAGGTATGCTCAATCCCTGCACAACCCGGAGACCGATCCGATGAAACCAGCCAATCTTCGCGCGGAAGCAGAGATGATGCGGGAGCAGTTGGTCGCCTGGCGACGGGACCTGCACCGCCACCCGGAGTTGGGCTTCCAGGAAGTGCGCACGGCGAGCCTGGTGGCCGATCACCTGTCCCGGATGGGCTACGAAGTCCAGACCGGCGTGGCCCACACCGGTGTCGTCGGGTTGATGGAGGGTGGCGCCGGTCCCGGCCCCGTTGTGATGCTCCGCTTCGACATGGATGCCCTCCCCATCCAGGAGGCCAACGAGGTGGAGTACGCCTCCCAGGTTCCTGGCGTGATGCACGCCTGCGGACACGATGGGCACGTCAGCATCGGGATGGGTGTCGCCGCTCTGCTGGCCCGCCACCGGGACGACTGGCCGGGGGCGGTAAAGCTGGTCTTCCAGCCGGCCGAGGAGGGGCTCAACGGTGCGGAAAGGATGATTCGGGAAGGCGTCCTAGAGAATCCCCGGCCCGATGCCGTGCTGGCCCTGCACCTGTGGAACCAGCGTCCATTGGGCGAGGCTCTGGTCGCGCCGGGACCGATAATGGCCGCCGTCGAGCGGTGGGAGCTGACCGTCATCGGCGAGGGAGGCCACGGGGCCATGCCCCACCAGACAGTGGACCCCATCGTCGCCACAGCTCAGATCATCACCGCCCTGCAGAGCATCGTTAGCCGCAATATAGATCCCCGCCAGGCCGCCGTCATCTCCGTCGGCACCATCCACGGCGGCGAAACCTTCAACGTGATCCCGGAGACCGTCACCCTCACGGGGACGATCCGCACCTTCGACGGCGAAGTGCGGGAGCAGGTCCTGCGCCGGGCGCGGGAGATCATCACCGGCGTGGCCGAGGCGATGGGCGCCCGCGTCGAACTATCCATCGAGGGTATCTCCCCAGCCGTCGTCAACGACCCCACCGTCACCGCTCTGGTCCGGGAAGTCGCTCGAGACCTCCTGGGAAGCGAGGCGGTCACCACTCAGGGACAGACAACAGGCGGAGAAGATGCCGCCTTCTTCCTGCAGGAGGTACCCGGCTGCTACTTCTTCTTGGGCTCGGCCGATCCTGAACGCGGCCTGGACCACCCTCACCACAGCCCTCGCTTCGACTTCGACGAGGGGGTCCTCCCGCTGGGTGTTGCCCTGCTGGCGACGGCGACGGTGCGGCTGCTGAGCACAGCGGAAGGGCCGACGAGCAAGTAGTGGGCGGCGAAGGACAGGGAGGAGTATGGGACAGGCAGGGCCTCTACGCTGGCGGGATGGATCGGGCTGGCTGGTGCTCCTGGGCGGGGGAAACCCCCTGGCCGGCGAGACGGAGCTGGTGGATGTGGCAGCCCTCGACCGGGCCGATCCCGACGGCCTGCTCGTCATCCTTCCGGCCGCCGGTCTCTCCCCCGACCTCGCTCAGGAACTGGTCGCCTACTTCGCCGATCTAGGGTTGCCCCACGGGCGGGTGCTCCCCCTCTTCGACACCGCAGCCGGCCCGGCCGTGGAATCGGCCGGAATCTCCCTCCTCTCGCAGGCGGGCCTCATCTATCTAGCCGACGGGGACCCCCGTCGGCTGGTCACCGCCGTCTCTCAGCCCTTGCTCCAGGCGCTGGGGGATGCCTACGAAATGGGGGCCGTCGTCCTGGGGGCGGGAGCCGGGGCAGCCGCCCTGGGCACGTGGCTGGACTTCCATCAGCCGGGATGGGGGTGGGTCATCAATACCGTCGTCACCCCCCACTTCACCGGCACCCAGTACGCGACCACCCTCCAGGCTCTGATGGCCGCCCACCCGGCCCTCTTCGGCCTGGGACTGCCCGACGGAGTTGCCCTGGCCCTGGGTCCCCACGATGAGGTCGAAACCTGGGGAAGCGGCCGCCCCACCATCCTGTTGCCCCGGGCGATGGGGACGGCGTTGGGACGGAAGGAGGACCGATGAGCGGTCTGGTGGTTCGGGATGTCCGTGGGCGGACCTTCGACGCCGATCGCCCCTTCCGGCGGATCGTCAGCCTGGTGCCGGCCATCACCGAGAGCTTCTTCGACCTGGGGCTGGCGAGCCATCTGGTAGGCCGCAGTGAGGAATGCCTCTACCCCGCCGGTCGGGTGGCCTCGGTGCCCACCGTGGGGAAGAAACAGGCCCCAGACCTGACGCGCATCCGCGCCCTGGCCCCAGACCTGGTGATCGCCAGCCCAACCGAGAACCGCCTGCCCGACCTGCGCAGGTTGGAGGCGATGGGCCTCCCCGTCTTTCTCGTCCACCCTCGGGGGGTCCACGAGACGCTGACGA
>WFUY01000339.1 GCA_015484715.1 Thermoflexales bacterium
GTAGAGGCGTTGGCCGTAGGCGCTCAGCCGCAGTTGGGTTTCCCGGAGCAGCGCGGTCGGGGAAGCACCCGGGCGCTCTGCCCTGAGGTCCTCCTGGGCGGCTGCCTGTTCCAGCAGGGAGAGCACCCTCTCCAGGCGGTCGTCCAGGGAGGAGGCGATGAGATGGGCAACGGCCAACCGGCTGTCCAGGCTCTGGCGGATGCTCCCCTGGACGGCGTATTGGCCGGCCAGCCAGAAGAGGGCGAAGGCGACCAGCAGGCTGACCACCGTCAGCAACTGAAGGTGGCGCTGGAGACCCCACTGGATCAGCCATCTCCACGCTCGTGCAGCCATCTTCCCACCCACCACCGGGCCGGGAGGCCCCGCCGGTCCCAGCCGCCGGTCCCCGGCCTGCAGAACCCCGAAGCTGCACCGAGAGTAGGGGGCGCTGTCGGGGAGGTCTCGTCACCTCTCTTTGTGTATTGTATCACAAACGGGGCAGCTTTTCAATACCCAAAAAAACCGGTGATTACCCATATCTTTGGAGATAGGGAGGCTAGCCGTCCACGAAGGGGGCACGAATACACGAATTAAGGACCGCCTCATCCGTGCATTTGTGAGAAATTCGTGGACGGCCTGCGACGGACCACTCTCTCGCTCACCTGTGGGCAATCACCGCCCAAAAAAACTTCCGAGGCGAGGACGGCCTCGGAAGTACCGCGAAGCCCAAAACCGGCTCGTCAACGAATGAGGGAGCGAATCGGCGAATGTCTACACCCATTCGCTGATCCGTCGCCTATTCGTTGAGGGCCATTCGCTGCCCCTCAAGCAGAAGGTCAAACCATCCCTCTAGGTAACCGTTCACCCTCCCGCAGGTTAGGCGCGTTTCCGACGCGAAACCGTGCTTCAAATAGCCCATCGGGGCTGAAAGCGCCCTTGACCGGTGACCTGCGGGAGGGTAGGCTGAATGGATACCCCTCTAGACGAAATCCGATTGGCTCACTCGGCGACGTAGGCCAGGGACTGGATCCGGGTGTCGCGCAGGCGGTCCCGGATCACCTGGGCGGCCTTCTGCATCATCAGGTAGCCGAAGCGGTGATCTTCCTCAAAGGCTTTGAGCAGTTGCTTGCAGTCGAAGGCGATCACCCGACAGGGGGTGAGGGCCTTGGCGATGGCGGTGGCCTTGTGAGGGGGCACGATGCCCGACCAGGCGAAGACCTCACCCGGCCCGACGGTGCTGATGACCACCTCACGGGTGTGTAACTCACCCGTGAGTTGCCCGGCCAGGGATTGCTCCGCCTCTTGATCGGGCAGTTCAACCAGGATGGCGACGGCCCCTTCCATGACGACGTAGAAACAGCAGAGGTCTTCCCCTTCGCGGAAGAAGTAGTGCCCTTCCTCCACCGTCACTTCGTCGGCGGCGCCGGCCAGTGTAACGATGTGCTCGTGTTCCAGGCCGGCGAAAAAGGGATAGCGCCGGATCAATTCCGGTGAGACCATGGTGTCCTCCTGAAGGCTCTACAGGTCTTGGTCTGTGGCCGGTGAGGAGTCGGTGGGGAGGCCCAGTTCGACCAGCACGGCCCGGGCCACCCGGGGGATGGCCCGGGCGACGGCCGGTGTGGGCTCCTCGCCGAACTCGGTGACGTTCTCCACCTCGACGGCGTAGATGGTGATCTCCTCGGGCAGGGGCAACCCCATCCGCCGGCCCACCTCCAGCGCGGTGACCAGAGAGGCATCGTGGGGTGAGGCGATGTGCTGGGTCGGACTGATGGCCTGCAGCTCCTCCAGCGTCAGTCGGTGGGTGGTGCCGGGCCTCCCGTCGCGGCGGTGGAAGGCGTCCACGAGGATCACCCGTTCGTAGCCTACCATCGCCTCCATCAGCGTCAGCCCTCCGACGCTGACCTGGCGTACTTCGACGGGGGCATCGGACGGGAGGGCGGCTTTCACCATCTCCGCCACCCGCACGCCCACGCCGTCGTCCCTCAGGATGGGGTTGCCAAGGCCAAGGACCAGCGTTTTTCGCATCCTCCGCTCGGGCTTCACGCTTCGCGCTTCACGCTTCCACGTACTGACTCAACCGCTCTACCACCTTCCCCTCGGCATCCCGGATGATCACCTCCAGCGGCATCTGGCCCGGCAGGGAGTGGGTGGCGCAGGCGAAGCAGGGATCGTAGGCCCGGAAGGCCATCTCGATCCGGTTCAGCAGCCCGTTGGTGATCACCGTGCCCTTCTTGATGAGGGCCTGGGCCGCTTTCTTGATGGACATAGCCATCGGAGCGTAGTTGTTGGTGGTGCCCACGATGAGGTTGACCTTGGTCAAGATGCCCCGCTCGTCGGTCCAATAGTGGTGGGTCAGGGTGCCCCGGGGGGCTTCCACGCAGCCTACACCCTCGTCGGGCGTCTCGGTGATGGGGGCACGCACGTTGGGGTCGGTGATCTCCGGGTCGGTAATCAGTTCCAGCATCCGCTCGGCGGCATAGAGGAGCTCGATGAGCCGGGCCCAGTGGGTGGCCAGCCGGTAGTGGATCGGCTGGTAGCGCCCGTTGACCTTCTTGCTGCCCAAGGTCTCGTACATCTTCTCGTAGGCTTCCTGGGCGCGGGGCGTCGCCATCCCGTCGGCCGCGTTCAGTCGGGCCAGGGGGGTGGCACAGTAGACACCGCTCTCCTTGCCGTCCACGAACCCTTTCCAGCCCACCGCCTTGAGGTAGGGGAACTTGAGGTAGGTCCAGGGCTCGACGTGCTCGGCCACGTGCTGGGTGTAGTCGCGGGGGTGGTACTTGACGAACTCCTTCCCCTCGGGGTCCACCACCCGGATCATCCCGTCGTAGAAGTTGACGTGGTTGTTCTCGTCCACCGTGCCCATGTAGTAGGTGCGGTGGGTGTAGGCGTCCGAGAGGATCATATCCACGTATGCCTGGTTGCCCAGCACCAGGTCCTCGAAGAGGCCGAGGCTGAAGAGGGCGAAGTCCACGTTCTGCCGGGCGATCTCTTCGATCTCCTGCCGCTCCTCCTCGGTGATGGGCTTGCTCCACCCGCCGGGCAGGCCGGCCACCGGGTGGATGCCTCGGCCCCCGACCATCTCGATGACGTGGTGGTTGCGCTGCCGGCAGGCGATGACCAGTTTGCCGACCTCGACCCCCACCTTGTGGATCACGCCCAGGATGTTGCGTTCGGCCGGGGGTGCGTCGGGGCCGACGACGAAGTCGGGGCCGCCTAGGGCGTAGAAGTGGGTAGTGTGGTCGGTGACGTAGAAGGCGCAGTAGAACATCTCCCGCAGCTTCTTGGTCACCGAGGGGGGGGCGACGTGGAAGAGATCGTCCAGCGCCTTGGTCGAGGCCATGTGGTGGGCCTCTGGGCAAACGCCACAGATGCGGTTGGTGATGCGGGGCATCTCCTCGGCCGGCCGGCCCACGCAGAACTGCTCAAAGCCCCGCAGCTCGGGGATGATGAAGTAGGCGTTAGCGACGTCCCCGTCGCCGTTGAGGAAGATCTCGATCTTGCCGTGGCCTTCCAGTCGGGTGATGGGGTCAATGCTGATCCGTTTCATCGGGCCTCTCCTTTCCCGGCACCGTTGCCACCGACGCGGGCCCGCTGGAGCAGGGAGCGGGCCATGCTGAAGCGATAGAAGGTGCCGGCCGGGTCCGCCAGCGTCTCCATCACAGCCTCGATCTTCCGCTCCAGTTCCGCTTCATCCTCCTCAGGGGTTCCCACCCCGACGACCGAGGCGATGGCCGAGAGGATGCGGGCTCCCTGATCCTCGACCCCGTCCAGCGGCCCGTAGCAGCCTCGGCAGCCCATCCCCACGCGGGGACAGAGGGCCCCGCAGCCACTGCGGGTGGCCGGCCCCAGGCAGACGATCCCTTGCTCCAGCAGACAGAGCTCCGGCTCCGGCGTGATCTCGTAGGGCCGGTAGAAGCGCTCGATCTGCTTCTCGTGCTTCTCCAGGGGGCACTCGTGGCAGACGGCCACCGTTCCCGCGCCGATGACGGACCCCGGCGGCGGCAGTTCCGCCCCTTGGATGACCGCTTCCAGGACGGCCCAGATCTGATGGGGCTCCGGCGGACAGCCGGGGATGTAGTAGTCCACCGGCACTACCTGGTCCAGCGCCTTGACGGTGTTGTAGAAGGTGGGGATGTGCAACTCCCCTTCCGGCACCTGGGTAACCGGCTGGGGGAGGACCCCGTCGGGGTTGTCCGTGGAGGGGCTCTCCAGGTAGGCAGTGCGGAGGGTGGCTTCGGCCGTGGTCAGGTTGGAGAGGGCCGGGATGCACCCTTCGTAGGCGCAGGAGCCAAAGGCGACCAGCACCTTCGACTTCTGGCGGAGCAGGTGGGCCATCTCCTCGTTCTCCGAGGTGCGGATCGCCCCGTTGAAGAGGCAGAGGTCAATGTAGCGGTCGGGGTAGTTCCGCACATCCTCGTACTTGAAGTCGGCGGCACAGGGCCAGAAGACGATGTCGAAGGCGGCATCCACATCCAAGATCTTGTCGCCGATGTTGAGCACGGCGATCTCGCACCCCCCACAGGAGGCCGCCCAGTACATAGCGAGTTTGCCCTTTCCCTTCTCGGCCATCGTCACACCTCCTCCGCCACCGGCGCGGCCTGCTGCGGGAGGGGGGACGGCCGGTGGCCGTCACCGCTCAGCACCGTCTCCCGCCAGCGCAGAGGACCCAGCGCCCGCAGTTGTTCCGTCATCCGGTCTACCGCCTCCGCCAGCACGTTCCCCTCGGAGGCCGAGGCCCAGATCAGTTGGACCCGCTCCTCTTCCACACCCAACTGGCGCAGCAGGCGCTTGAGCAGGATGTAGCGGCGCAGGGCCTTGATGTTGCCCTCCACGTAGTGACACTCGCCCGGGTGACAGCCGGCGATGAGAACCCCGTCGGCCCCTTCCCGCAGCGCCTTGAGCACGAACTGGGGATCCACCCGCCCGCTGCACATCACCCGGATGGGGCGCATGTTGGGCGCGTAGTGGAGGCGGGAGGTGCCGGCCAGGTCAGCAGCCCGGTAGGAGCACCAGTTGCACAGAAACCCCACGATCACGGGTTCGTATCTCTCGCTCATCGTTCACTCTCCTGATTCAGACCGCTTGCGTGGTGCGTGTTCCGTGGCGCGTGTCGCGTTTACGCCTCACGCCATCACCATCTCCGGCTCCCGCTCCCGCCCGTCGGGAGAGCGCACGTCCCACAGAATGCCTTCGATCTGGAACATCACCTGCTCGCTGGTGAAGTGGGCGCCGGTGATGGCTGCGCTGGGGCAGGCCGCCACGCAGGTCCCACACCCCTGGCAGAGGGCCGTCACCACCTCCGACACTCCCCGGTCCTCGTGGTAGACGATGGCGTTGTAGGGGCAGAGGTTGTTGCAGATGCGGCAGCCGGAGCAGAGTTCCTCGATGATGTGGGCCCGCACCGGCTCCATCAGCACCGTCCCCTGGCTGATCAGGCTGGCCACCCGGGCCGCCGCCGCCGCCCCCTGGGCCACCGACTCGGGGATGTCCTTCGGCCCCTGGCAGGCCCCGGCGATGAAGATCCCCTCCGTCATCGTCGCCACCGGGTCCAGCTTCGGGTGGCGCTCCACGAAGAAGCCGTCGAAGTCGCACCCCAGCCCGAAGCGCTGGGCTACCTCCCGCGAGTCGTGCCGCGCCTCCAGCCCCGCGCTCAGGATCACCATATCCACCGGGATGCGCCGCTGTCTGCCGATCAGCGTGTCCTCGACCTGGACGATCAGCTTGCCCTCCTCGCCGGGCATCCGCGCGGCGTCGGTCACCTCGGCCACCCGGCCCCGGATGAAGTGCGTCTTCTCTTCTAGGAGTCGGTGGTAGAACTCTTCGTACCCTTTGCCGGGGGCGCGGATGTCAATGTAGAAGTTGTAGACCTCGGCGTTGGGCAGCCGCTCGTGGACCAGGTGGGCGAACTTGAGGGAGTACATACAGCAGACCTTGGAGCAGTACTCGTTGTAATTCTTGTCCCGCGAGCCCACGCAGTGGATGATGGCCACGCTCTGGGGCTCCGTCACCCCATCCCGCAGGACAATCCGGCCCCCCGTCGGCCCCGCCGCGTTCACCATCCGCTCGAACTCCAGGCTGGTGAAGACGTTGGCCAGCCGCCCGTAGCCGTACTGGGGAATCCGGCGCGGGTCGAAGAGGTCGTACCCCGTCGCCAGGATGATGTTCCCCACCTCGATCTGCAGGATCTCGTCCTCCTGCTCGAAGTCTATGGCGCCGGCGGGACAGAAGATCTGGCACGCTTTGCACTTCCCCCGCTGAAAGTAGATGCAGTTCTCCACGTCAATGACGGGGTACTTGGGCACCGCCTGGGGGAAGGGGCGGTAGATCGCCTTGCGGTAGCCCAGCCCGGCCTCGAAGACCTCGTCCAGCACCTTCTTGGGGCACTTCTCCTCGCAGATGCCGCAGCCGGTGCAGAGCTCCTCGTTGACGTAGCGGGCCTTCTTGCGCACGGTGACGGTGAAGTTGCCGATGTACCCCTCCACCTCCTCCACCTCGCTGTAGCTCAGCAGGGTGATGTTGGGATGCTGCCCCACCTCGACCATCTTGGGGGTGAGGATGCAGGCGGAGCAGTCGAGGGTGGGGAAGGTCTTGTCCAACTGGGCCATATGGCCGCCGATGGAGGGCTCCCGCTCGACCAGGTAGACGGGGTAGCCGGCGTTGGCCAGCTCCAGGGCGGCGGTGATGCCGGCGATGCCGCCGCCGACGACGAGGGTGGCGGGGTTGATCTGGACGGGCAGGGGCTCCAGGGGCTGATGGTGGACGACCCGCTCGATGGCCCCTTTGACCAATGCCTTAGCCTTCTCGGTGGCCGCCTCCCGGTCGTCGGTGATCCAGGAGTCCTGCTCCCGGATGTTGGCCATCTCGAAGAAGAAGGGGTTAAGGCCGGCCCGCTGGCACGTATCCCGGAAGGTCTTCTCGTGCATGTGGGGGGAGCAGGCGGCGACGACGACGCGGGTGAGGCCCAGTTCGCGGATGTCCTCTTCGATGAGGTCCTGGCCCAGGCTGGAGCACATGAACTTGTAGTCGCGGGCCACCGCCACGTGGGGCTGCTCACCGGCCCAGCGGGCGACCGCTTCCACGTCCACCGTGCGGGCGATGTTCGTGCCGCAGTGACAGATGTAGACACCGACTCTCTCAGCCATAGCTCTCCCTCCCTCGCTGCGCATTTCGCGTCCGATGCCAGGGGTGGTGTGCTGCCCACCTTATGTTGCCGACCGCGGACCGCCGACGGACGACCGCTACGCGCAAGCACGCATCGCACCTCACGCCTGCATCGCTTCGTAGACCAACTCGACCAGCTCCTTGACCACCAGGCGGTCTTCGTAGCCGGTGGTCTTCAGCGCGTCCCGGTACATGGCGACATCCTTGGGGCAGGCGACGACGAGGACCTGCACGCCGTCCAGTTGCGCCGCCTCTCGGATGCGGGCCTCGCTGGGGCGCTCCTTGACCTCGCCTTCTTCCATCCAGATGCGGCCTCCGCCGGCACCGCAGCAGAAGGACCGCTCGCGGTGGCGCGGCATCTCGACCAGCGTGCAGCCGGTCGCCTCGATCACCCGTCGCGGCGACTCGTACACACCGTTGTAGCGCCCCAGGTAGCAGGGATCGTGGTAGGTGACGGTGTAGCCCAGCTTCCGGCCCAGCCGGAGCCGGCCGGAGGTGATCAGCCGATCCAGCAGCTCGGCGTGATGGAGCACCGGACGGTCCCCGATCACCTCGGGCGGGTACTCGTTCTTGAGAGTGTTGTAGGTGTGGGGGTCGGTGGTGACGATGGCCTGGAAGGTGCACCGGCTCAGCGCCGCGCCGTTCCGCTCCATCAGCATCTCGAAGAGCCCCTCCTCTCCCACCCGGCGCACGTCGTTGCCGGCGCTCCGCTCCCCGTCGTACAGGATGCCGAAGTCCAGCCCGGCCTGTTGGAAGACCTGGGCCGCCTGGCGCGTCACCTCGACCAGGCCGGCGTGGTAGGAGGCGTAGTCGCCGGCGAACCAGAGGTACTCGACCGCCTCTTTCCGGGCATCCTTGATCCGGGGCCGGAGGGGTTGGCTCCACCTCGCCCGCATCCGGGGGGATTGACCGAAGGCGTTGCCGTAGCGGGCCAGGTTGGCCAGCGCCTCTTGGAGCTGCGGGTCCACCTCCCCCTCGTTGACCAGGTAGCGGCGCAGGTCCACGATCAGCGCGACGGGATCGGTGAAGATGGGGCAGACCTGGGCGCAGGCCCGGCAGCTCGTGCAGGCCCACACCTCCGCCGGGGAGATCAGGTCGCCGTGGAGCGCCCGACCGTTGCCGCGCTGCCACAGGTGGAGCTTCAGCTTGACCATCAGGTCGCGGGGGGAGAAGGGGAGGCCGCTGGCGTAGGCCGGGCACTGGTCCTGGCAGCGGCCACAGCGGACGCAGGCCTCGAAGTCCAGGATCTGCTTCCAGGTGAAGTCGCGCCAGGTCGCCGCGCCCACAGGACTGCTGTGATAGGCCGGGGCCAGGGCTCCGGCCGGCCCCAGGGAGCGGAAGAAGATGTTGAGGGGGGCCGCCACGATGTGGAAGAGCTTGGTGAAGGGGATGCTGGCGATGAAGGTGAAGGCCAGCAGCCCGTGGGTGATCCAGAGGGCCAGGTGCAGGGTGCGGCTGGTCGGATCGCCCAGGGCGGCGAAGAGGGAGGCCACGGCGCTCCCCACCGGCGACCAGGCGGCCCAGCTCGGCCGGAGGACGGCGATGCGCAGCCCCTCGACCAGGTAGCCGGTGAGGGCGATGAGGGCCAGCATGCCGAGGGCGTAGGCGTCCTCCCAGG
>WFUY01000340.1 GCA_015484715.1 Thermoflexales bacterium
GGGGAAGACCTGCCCCAGTTGCGGGAGGACGGTCCAGGAGGACTGGCAGCTCTGCCCCTACTGTGGTGAGAGTCTCGTCTAGCGGCCAATGCGCAAAATGGCCTACGCCTGACGGACCAAATGGCGCTACCGGTCCCACCGCACCGATGTTATACTCAAAGCAGACGAGTGGGGCCGGAACCCGTCAGGGGAGTGGGGCGACCGATCGGTCGCCCTACACCCCCCGTCTCGGTCACGCTCAAATCCGACAACTAGCTAAGGAGGCACCCACTATGTGCTGTGGAGGACATTCCCACACCAGACACACCGCTCACCAAGAGACTCACGACCCCAAACCGGGGACACAGGTGGCCGAAATCGCCCAATCCTGTCCCAACTGTGGCAGTCCCGTTGAAGCCGACTTCATCCTCTGCCCCCGCTGTGGCACCCCGCTGAAGCGGTCGTGCCCCTCCTGCCACCGGGCCGTGAATGTAGACTGGGCCATCTGCCCCTACTGCGGCAGCACCCTTGAGGAGTCCGCGTAGGACCCTCAGGGACCGAGGAGGTACGAACGATGGGACTGCTGGCTCGACTCAAAGCGATCTTCCGGGCTCGGGCCCACAAGGCCCTGGATGACCTGGAGGACCCCAAGGCAAGCCTGGACTACAGCCTGAGCCGGCTCCAGGAGAACCTGCGTCAGATCAACCAGAGCCTGGTCGAGGTAGCGACCGCCAAGCACAAGCTGGAGAGTCAGCGGAACGCCCTGGCCACGGCCATCGAGCGCTACGAGGAACAGGCCAGGACCGCCCTGCTGAAGGGCCGGGAGGACCTGGCGAAGATGGCCCTGGAGCGCAAACAGTTCGCTCTGGCCCGCCAGGAGGAACTGGAGGCCAACATCGCCAGCCTGGAACAGCAACTGGAGAGCCTGAAGACGGCTCAGGCCAGCCTGCGCACGCGGATCGAGCTCTTCCGCAGCAAAAAGGAAGAGCTGAAGGCCGTCTACGATTCGGCCCAGGCCCAACTGAAGGTGCAGGAAGCGCTCAGCGGCGTCTCCAAGGAGCTGTCCGATGTGGGGCGGGTGATCCAGCGGGCTGAAGAGCGCATCCAGCAGATGCAGGCCCGGGCGGAGGTCATCGAAGAGCTGATCGCCACCGGCACCCTCGAGAACGTGCTGGAGCCTGGGATGGACATGATTGACCGCGAACTGGCCCGCATCACCCGCTCCGAGGCCGTCGAGGCCGAACTGGCCCGGCTTAAGCGGGAGGTGACCACGTCGTGAGGGAGCACGAGAAGGAGGGGACCTGATGGGATGTGGCCCAGACCTGTTCCGGCTCTTCGACCTGGCGGACACTCTGGTGCGGGACAACCGCTCCCGACGCCAAGCCGTTCACCGTCCGATGGGGCAGCCGCAGCCCTCCGGCCCCTCGCTCCAGGAACAGCTCTACGAGATGTACGGGCGGGGCGAGATAGACGAGGAGACCTTCAACGCCCTCAAGGAGCTGGCCGCCCGAGGCCAGCTCCGGCCCGTGGACCTGGCGGTGCTGCGCTACGAACGCCGGCGGAAAGGCCGGCTCCGGCGCCGAGAAAGTGAGGAAGAGGCCGCCCTGCGGCAGCTCCGCGCCCGGATCGCCCAACTGGAGGAGGCACGGGAGGCCTCCGCCCGGGTGCTGGCCTCGCTGCGGGAGCAGATCGAGGACGTAGCGGCCCGCATTCAGAAGCGGGAGGAAGCCGCCCGCCGGGTGGTGGCGACCGACGAAGCCCTGGCACGCCGCTACTTGATGGAAAAGCAGGAACTGCTGGAGACCCAGGCCCGGCTGGAAGCCCAGGCCCAGGCCCTCCAGGCAGACCTGACCCGGCTCGATGAACTGCGGGGAACCCTGGAAGCCAAGATTACGGAGCTGGAAGCCCTGCGAACCCGCCAGGAACTCCAGGCCCTGCAAGGAGAGATCACCGAAGAACGCGCTCTAGGAGTGACAACCGATGACCAAACCTAAAGGCTTGACCCTCTTGCTCATCCTGCTTGCCGTCCTCTTCGTCGTGGCGGCCTGTAGTAGCCCGAAGACCACCCCCGCCTTCTCATCGGGATCCGTTGACCTGGCTTCGGAGACCCAGGAAGTGCCGGTGGAGGGAGGTGGCAGTTACACCGACGTCAGCGCCGCCGGCCTGGCCGCGATGCTGAAGGAGAAGGACTTCCCCCTCATCAACGTCCACGTCCCCTACGAGGGGGAGATCGAAGGGACCGACCTCTTCATCCCCTTCAACGAGATCGAGCAGAACCTGGATCGGTTGCCTGCCGACAAGGGAGCCCGGCTTGTGGTCTACTGCCGTAGCGGGGGTATGAGCGCCGTCGCTGCCCGCACGCTGGTCAAACTGGGCTACACCGACGTCTGGAACCTGGACGGCGGGATGATCGCCTGGAAGGCGGCCGGGTACTCCTTGGTGAACAAAGGGCGATGAAGGCAGGGCCCGAACCGGGCCACAAGGCTGTGAGACGATGCGCTACGAGGTGATCATCGCCGGGGCCAGCTTCGCCGGGCTGGCCGTCGCCGCCCAGCTCCGAGGCCGACGGGTGCTCCTGCTGGACCGCAAACCTATCGGTACCGGCCAGACCTCGGCCTGCGGGACGCTGGTCAACACCCTCCAGGCTCTGGGGCTGGAGGAATCCATCCTCCAAGTCCACGACCGTCTGGTGATCCACTCGGCGGGACGGACCTTCGTCTACCCGATGGACAAGCCCTTCTGCACCTTCGACTACGCCCGCCTCTGTCACCTCCTGCGGGAGCAGGGGGATGCCGAGTTCGTCCTGGCCGCCACGCTGGACCTGGAGGGGGATCGGGTGCGGACCTCCCAAGGCACCTTCCAGGGGGACCTGATCGTGGATGCTTCGGGCTGGCGGGCTGTGCTGGGCCGACGGCTCCACCCCGCGTTGGTGCGCCGGGATCGGCTGAACTTCGGCATCGAGACGACGGCGGCCTATCGGGATGACGGGCTACACTTCTGGTATGACCCCCGCCGGCTGCTCCCTATGGGGGTCACCTGGGCCTTCCCCATCGGCGACCTCACCCGTATCGGCATCGCCAGCTATCGGGGGGAGACCCGCCTGGGCAATGGTCTGGACCGCTTCCTGAGCAGCCTGGGGGTGCAGCGGGACGGCGTCCACGGCGGCTACTTCCCCTACGCCCTGCGCGATCCGGTGATCGGCGACCTCTTCCTGGTGGGAGATGCCGCCGGTCAGTGCATGGGGCTCACAGGCGAGGGGATCCGCCCTGCCCTCTTCTTCGGAACCCAACTGGGCCGCCTGCTGCGCCAGGTCCTGGAAGGTGAGATCACCCTGGAGGAGGGACGGGAGGCCTACCGCCGCCTCGTGGCCGCTCGCCGTTCTGGTTACGCCCTGCTCTGCCTGGCCCAGCGGGTGCTCCCCCGGCTGCCCCTCCCCCTGATCCTGGGGGTGATGGCCCTCGTCCGCTGGCCGCCGGTGCTGCGGCGCGTGCTGACCCTCTACGTGGGTGCCTTCTGGCTGGAGACGACCCGGAGGTGAGCGATGAGCGAGAACGCCACGCGACCGAGCGCCCGCCCGCGGATCGGTCGTCTGCTGGTCTGGGTGAGCATCTTCACGCTGCTGGGACTCCTGGGCTGGGGGCTCGTCCGTCAGGCCCAGGGCCGGCCGGAGTCGGGCCTGGCCCCCGACTTCACATTGCCCATCTTCAGCGGCTACGAGAACGAGTTCACCAGTGGCGAGGTCACCCTCTCCCAACTGCGCGGACGGATCGTCGTCGTCAACTTCTGGGCCTCCTGGTGCGTCGAGTGCCGCCGGGAGGCTCCCGAGCTGGAAGCGGTGTGGCGCAAGTACCGGGATCAGGGAGTCGTGCTCCTGGGCGTGGACTACGTGGACATCGAGAGCAAGGCCCGCGCCTACCTGGAGGAGTTCGACATCACCTATCCCAACGGCCCCGACCTACAAGGGCGCATCTCCGCCGCCTACCGCATCACCGGGGTCCCCGAGACCTTCGTCATTGACCGGGAGGGGTACATCGTTCTGACCAAGGTTGGGCCGTTCATGCCGGGCGAATTGGACGCCGTTATCCGGGATTTGCTCTCCCAAACCGACTAATTCGCGGTGATTACCCACAAGTGAGCGAGAGAGTGGTCCGTAGCGGGCCGTCCACGAATTTCTCACAAATGCACGAATGAGGCGGTCCTTAATTCGTGTATTCGTGTCCCATTCGTGGACGGCTAGTCTCCCTATCTCCAGGATATGGGTAATCACCGAGACTAATTCGGCTGGACAGATTGGGCAAACTGCGCTATAATTCTGGCGCAAATTCCACTCCCGATCTCTGGAGCGATCCCGTAATGACGTGGACCTGGCTCACTCGGATGAAGGACAATCGAGGGACGTCCTTCACCGCGCTCAAGTGCATCTGTACCCGGCGGGCCCAGACGGTGTCCGACAGCCGGCCGTCGGCGGTTGAGACGGCGGCCCGAAGCTGTCGGCCCTTTGCCGTCTGTGCCCGCGTCCCTGGGTCTGATGCGATGAGCCGCATGGAGTGAGCAGGCCCCACATCACCAGGTGCGCGAGCCCTGCCAACCCCATACCAGCCCCGGCAGGCCGATCTTCTCCCGAGAGGGCGGGGTGGCCTGTTAGAACCCGACGTAACAGCGATCGGTGGGGCGACTGCCTATGCCTCCTTGCGAGCTCATCGCGTCCTCGTGGCGATGGGCTTTTTTGCATCTGGTAGATCTGCCAAACGACTTGCAAGGAGGGAACGACTATGGCAACCTTGTACTTTCCCACATTCCTGCGTCGGATGACCGAGGGTCAGGCCCAGGTGGAGGTCACCGCCGACGAGCTGGGCGCTCTCGTCGCAGAGGTGAGCGAGCGGTTCCCTGACCTCCGCGTCCACCTGCTGGACGAGACCGGTCAACTCCGACCCTACGTCCGCTTCTTCGTCAACGGCCAGGACGCCCGCGCTCTGCAGGGCCTGGCCACCCCGCTCCAACCTGACGACAAGGTCACCCTGGTGCCTGCCGTGGCCGGTGGGGCGACGGCCAAAGCGTCCACCCTTCCCATCCTGCCCGGCATCCGGCGGCACATCCTCTACGGCCTCTTGGCCACCGTGGGGGCACTGCTGGTGCTCCTCTTCTACGCCCGGATTAGCACCTCCCTGGCCATCTTCTGGACCTTCGGCCTGGCTTTCGGCTTCGTGGTCCAGCGGAGCCGCTTCTGCTTCACCTCGGCCTTCCGGGACCTCTTCCTGCTCCAGGATGGCCGCCTGATGAAAGGGGTGATCGTCGGCCTGGCCATTGCCACCGTCGGCTTCACGCTCATTATGTACAAGGCGGTGCCCGACCCGACCCAGGGGATGGCCGGCAACGTCTACCCCACCGGCTGGCACACCCTGCTGGGGGGCCTGCTTTTCGGCACCGGGATGGTCGTCGCCGGTGGGTGCGCCTCGGGCACCCTCTACCGGATGGGCGAGGGCTACGTGGCTCAGTGGGTCGCCCTGGTGGGGATGATCGCCGGCTCTTTCGTCCTGGCCCTACACTGGGAGTGGTGGTGGCCCAACGTCATCTCCCGACAGCCCAAGTTCTGGTTCCCCCGGGCGCTGGGATGGGGCCCCGCCCTTGTCCTCACCCTCATCGTCCTCTTCGGCTTCTACCTGTTGATCGTCTGGTGGGAGAGCCGGGCCGGTGGCATCTCCACCTGGGAGGAGCCGACCGGGCCGGTCCGCACCTTCGCCGACCGCCTGCGCGTCGGCTGGCAGCAGATCTTCGTGCGAGCCTGGCCCGCGGCCGCCGGCGGCTTGGCTCTAGGAATGCTCAACATCTTCGAGTACCTGTACAAAAAGCCGTGGGGGATCACCACCGCCGTCTCCCGCTGGGCGGGATGGGTCGCCTACACCCTGGGCTATCCGGCCCAGAACCTGCTCTACTTCGGTGACAAGCCGGCCGGCAAGGAACTGCTGAGCCATATCCCCTGGCTGAGTGGCGGCACGCTGCTGAACTGGGGGCTCATTTTCGGAGCCTTCACCGCCGCCCTCTTGGCCGGTGAGTTCAAACTCCGCTTCCCCCGCCGCCGCTACCGCTACCTGCAGACCTTCAGCGGAGGGCTGCTTATGGGCTACGGCGCTCGCCTGGCCATGGGGTGCAACATCGGCGGCTTCTTCTCCGCCATCCCCTCCCTGGCCCTCAACGGCTGGGTCTTCGGGCTGGGGCTGGTTGGCGGGGCCTGGATCGGCGTTCAGATCATCCGACGACTACCCTGAAACCACAATGAGGAGGAAGACGATGCGATTGGACGTGCGAGGCGAGATCTGCCCTTACCCGATGCTCAAAGCGGTTGAAGCGATGAAACGGCTGCCCGAGGGCGAAGTCCTGGAGGTGATCACCGACCACGCGCCGGCCCTGGAGAGCATCCCCACCCAGGCCCGACGCCGGGGGTTCAGCGTGAAGATCGAGCAGACGGGAAACCCTGAGTGGGTCATCACCCTGACCCGGGAGGTGTCATCATGACCAAGCGGCCCATCCACCTGGTGGACGCGGCGTGGCTGCAGGACCGCCTGGCGGACCCGGAGATACGGATCGTGGACCTCCGCGTCACCCTACCGGACCTGGAACTGGGTTACCCCTACGGCCACGTGCCGGGAGCGGTCTCCCTGGACCTCCAGGAACTCTTCACCACCGCCAGCGGGGTACCCGGACGGCTGGTCGGCCAGTCGGCCGCCGAGGAGGTGCTGGGCCGCCTGGGGCTAACCCGCGAGACCCCGGTCGTGATCTACGACGAGGGCTTCGGCCCCCTGGCCGCCCAGTTCGCCTGGCTCCTGGACTACTACGGCCACGCCGAGGTGTACATCCTCGAGGGGGGCTGGGAAGCCTGGGAAGAGGCCGGCGGGGAGGTGAGCACCGAGACGATCACGCCGGAGCCGGCCCTCTACGCCGCTGAACCGGAGAGCAGCAAGCTGGCCACGGCCAACTGGATCGCCGCCCACCTGGGCCACCCCGACATCGTCCTCCTGGACGTGCGGACGGAGGCCGAGTTCGAGAGCGGCCGGCTGCCCGGCGCGGTCCACCTCCCCTACGACAGTGTCCTGGCCGACACCGCACCACCCGCCCTCCGGCCCGCCGAGGAGCTGCACCGCCTCTTCCAGGAACGGGGGATCACGCCGGACCGGGAGATCGTCGTCTACTGTGAGACGGGGGCCCGCTCCTCCCACACCTACCTGGTCCTGCGCTGGCTGGGCTACCCTCGGGTGCGCAACTACGAGGGGTCGTGGGCTGAGTGGAGCCGCCGGACCGACCTGCCCATCGAGGGCCAAGCCCGGGAGCGGGTGCCAGCCGGCGAGGGGGCCGTCGGCCCCTGCGGCCTGCCTGCCACCCCCGCCCCACGGGCGGTGGTCGTCGCCGACAACGGCCAGTTCAAGCGCCGCTCCCGCGACGAGGTGGTGGCCCTGGCCCGCAGCCAGATCGCCGAGGTGGACGTGCACACCCTGAAGCGCCGGCTGGACGCCGGTGAGCCCGTTCACCTGGTGGACATCCGGGAGCGGGACGAGTGGGAGCAGGGCCACATCCCCGGTGCCCACTTCATCCCGCGCGGCTTCCTGGAGCTGCGCATCGAGGAGCTGGTGTCGGACCGGGATGCGCCCATCGTCGTCTACTGCGCCGGTGGGGTGCGCTCCGCCCTTGGCGCCCTCGCCCTGCGCCAGATGGGGTACACGCGGGTGGAGTCACTGGTCGGCGGCTTCCAGGCTTGGAAGTCGGCCGGCTTCCCCTTCGTCATCCCCAAGGTCCTCACCGACACCCAGCGGGTGCGCTACAGCCGCCACTTCCTCCTGCCCGAGGTGGGCGAAGCGGGGCAGATCAAGCTCCTGGAGGCCAAGGCCGTGATCATCGGCGCGGGTGGCTTGGGGTCGCCGGCCGCCTTCTACCTGGCGGCGGCGGGCGTGGGCACCATCGGCATCGTGGACCACGACGTGGTGGACCTGAGCAAC
>WFUY01000341.1 GCA_015484715.1 Thermoflexales bacterium
TCGTTGCTCATCGTTCACCACCTCGGTCAGCGCCTCAATCAGGGCGGGGATTTCGTCGGGTAGGATGATCACCCCCTGTCCGCCTTCCTCCCGCCCCAGGCTGCGCAGTAGAAAGTACGGCTGCTCTCCTCGCCACGCTTCTAACACCAGATCGTCACTTACTTTCATCGTTCCATTCCTCGATTTCAGACTCGGGGACCCCCACGTAGGGGTCCCATCCCTCTTCCAACGGCTCCAGGTCCACCAGCCAACGGTCCTCGGCTTCCAGCCTGCCCACCTCGCTCATCCGGTAGCGTCGGGCGACGCGCCACCGGGTGTCGTGCCACCGGACGATGCCCCCGACTTCGGTCCAGGGCCGGGGCACCGGCTGCCCCCGGTAAGGCCGCCCGCGCCTCCGGGCCGATTTCATCCGGCGCAACCGGGCCACCTGCCGACAGGCTTCCTCATAGCGTCGGAGCAGTTCTCGCTGACCCGGCGTCAGGGAATCGGCGAAGGCCCGCCAGCGCCTCGCCTGTTCCTCTCTCCAGGCTGCCCAGAGCCGATCCCGGTCGTCCATCTACGTCACCGCCAGACGGTAGTACACCCGGTTAGGTCGGTAGGGGTGCAGGGTGACGCGGACCGTCGCCCGCCCAATGGTCAGGCGGGCGAGGCCGAGGGTGGTCGTCCCCTTCATCGTTCCCTCAACCACCGTTGTTCCCGGCACGAAGGCCGACAACACCAGCACCAGCGCGATCATCAGAAGCCTCAACATCGCCCTTCCTCCAGAAGGCCCCACAAGGACAGTTGCGCCGCCGGGACCAGGAAGTATTCCGTGTCCGGGTGCTCCGTGCGCCACTGCCGCATCCACTCCTCGGCCAGCTCGCGGGTGTTCTCCATCGCCTTTTCCACCCCTGCGCCGTGGTTGAGGCCGCCGCAGATACATTCGCAGTCGGGGCCGGTGGCGTTGTAGCACTTGGCGTCACAACGGCCAATGCAGCCCTCAGAGTTGTACGCTGCGATCAGGGTAGTCATCGTGCCCCTCCCTCACAGCGGCCAGGGCAGCCCCGGCAGCCACGGCCGGTCGGTGATGGCGATCGTAAGTCGGGTTCTCTTCTTGCCCACCCCGGCCAAGTCGCGCACGGTCTGAACGGTCTGCTCGATCTGCCGAAGCCGAGTTTCGAGAAGGCCGAACGGGTCATATCTCTCGGCTTCCTCCTTGGCAAGCTCAACCAAGGAGGCAAGTCGGTCCAAGGTCTCCAAGACTTGTTCCTGGGTCTCCAAGATTCGTTCCTGTTCTGTCAGCATAGCTTCATCCCTCCAAGTCGCAAACCCTCTCCCGCCTGATGGGGGATTGAAACTCGGGGAACAGCGGGAGTTGCCAGGGATTGCGGACCTCCAGGGCGTCCAGCCACTCCCAGGCTTCGTAGAAGGGCGCCCAGCGGCCCAGGTAGCGGGCCGGGTCGGGCGACCAGATGGCAACGTGGCGTCGGCCCTCCAGCCGGTCGAAGGGGATGACGAAGAAGTGGACATCCCCGTTGACGCAGCCGAGGATGAGCACGTCGGCGTCGTTCCCCCTCAGATTCGCCTGGTAGCGTCCGTGCCAGGTGGCCGCCTTGACCTCAATCCTGATCCCGTCGGCCCAGAGGTCCCAGTGCTCGTTGGGGGCAGCCTTGCTCACCTGATGCCCCCGCCCGATGAGCCTCTGGATGACTGCCCGCTCAACCCGGCGGGCGAGGGTGTGCCTGGGGTCCTCCGGGAGAAGGTATCGCCCCCGCCGCTGCTCCTCCCACAACCGGTGTAGGAATCGTTCCAGGTCCGCCTCGCTTAGCATCTCTCCCTCCGCAGGTGACGGCGGTTGACACATAGGCAGTTGACGCATAGGCGGTATTACAGTACCGGCGGTATTACCGGTACCGGGTATCGCCCTAGACGGCCCCAGACGGTACAGTAATACCGCCTGTATCGCCTTCAGTACCGCCCTCCAGAACCCGCTTGACCTCATCGTAAGCGGCTCCCCCCACGTAGCCGAACACCCGACGTTGAATCTCGCGCAGGCTCAACCCCTGGGCCGCCAGCTGCCGGATGGTCTCGGCTCGGGTCGCTTCCGGGCGAGAGGGCGTAGGAGTAGGGTGTTGAGGCCCCTCGCCCTGGATGGTGGCGAGGATCTCCCGGGCACTCACATAGGGGGCCTGGAACTTCAACGTTCCCCGGCCGGGCAGGACGGCAAGCGCCCGCCCCGGTGCGTCCAGGGCCTCCGCCCCCCTCTCGCCCAGCAATACCCGGCTCTGACTGGGGCTCATCGCTCTGAACTGCACCCGGGAGGCCAACTGGTTCCTGATGGCGGTATCGAGGCTGCTGGCCTTCCAGTCCTGCCCTCCGAGGGTCAACCATAGGCCGTATTTGCGGCCCCTCAGAGCCAGGGTGCGGATGGCGTCCTCGACCCGCTTGTCGGCCAGCAGGGCCGTTGCCTCGTCCACCAGGATGATCACAGGTCGGAGGATTTCTCCCCCTCGCTGCTCTGCCTGGACATTGTAGTCCTGCAGATTGTCCACGCCCGGATAGTGGCCGAAGAGGGCCTTGCGTCGATCCAGTTCCCCTCGCAGCGCGTGAAGGGTCGCCAGCGCATCGTCCTCGGTGTCGGCCACCGGATACAGGAGCCTGTTGGACCGGGCGAAGGGGGCGAAGGTGACCCCCTCCAGGTCCACCAACACCAGGTTGGGGCCTTCGGCGGCCAGGGCGATTTGGTAGGCCAAGGCGCGGAGGAAGACGCTCTTCCCCCAGCCCGAACTCCCGCCGACGGCGACGTGGACCAGCTTGCTCATCCGGTCGGTGATCACGTTCTGCCGGCCCGTCGTCTCGTCCACGGTCACGCCTAGGATGATCCGGTCCAGGCTGGCGGGGCCGGCGAGGAGCCGGGCAAGGGGCACCTGGGTCGGCCAGAGGGCCTCGGCTTCCTGCTGTTGCTCCTCCGCGGTCATCAAAGGTTGAGGCTGAGACCGGGATGGCGGTGCCATCAGCACCGGCCGATGTTTGTTGACCGCCGAGGCCAGTTGGACGGCCTGGGCGCGGGCGGTGGTGGCTACCTGCTCGGCCTCCAGCCCTGGAAGCATCACCGGCATTACCACCACGTTCTGGGCCAGTCGGGGGGTGGTGTAGACGACGGTGCCGCTCAGTTGCCGGTTGGGGTCGTGCAGGACCGTAGCGCCCCCTACCCGAACCCGGATGATGGGAAACTGGCCGTCGGGGCCGGGCCGAATCTCCCCGGCCCGCCGGTGGGCGTAAACGATGAGGGCGCTCCCCAGACCGGCCAGGGTGAACAGGCCGATGACGCCTGCGGCTATCTTCCCCGCCCGTCGCCAGGGTTCCATCCGGGCGCGGTGTTCGTTCTCCAGCCGGGCGGCCTCCCGGAGTTCGTCGCGGGTGATGATGTCGCGGATGCCCCCTGCAAGCTGCCATCCGCCGAAGACGGCCAACGCAGCGATGAGCAAGACGGTGACGGCTAGTCCTCGTTCTCGCCTCATTGGGCACCTCCCCTTGTCAACTCGCACCGTTTCCTGTATACTTGGAGTGTCCGCGTTCTCTCGCGGGCATCTCCCTTCCGCCGGTGGGTCCAAGACCTGCCGGCGGTTTCCTTTCCCCGGCAGGTGGGCTAACGCCCGTTTGCACACCTGCCCCCGGACCTCCGTTCACCTCGCCAGCACCTCGATTCCCTGGCCGTTCCGCCGGATACGCCCGCTCTCCTCCAGTTCGTTCAGGTAGTTGGAGACGGTGGTCTTGCTTCGTCCGATGTGCCGCCCGGCTTCGGAGAGGCTTGCGTCCGGGTGGTCGGCCAGGAAGTCAAGGAGGCGTTCTAGGGCCTGGTCCTTGCTAAGGCGTCGGCGTTCCAGGGCTTGGGCTCTGGCCCGTTCGATGTCGTAGGGAAAGGCGTTGGGTTGCTCTGAAGTTGACGTCTGCCGGGCGGCCAGCCGTTCGGCCCGCTTTCGCTCCCGCTCGGCCTGTTGGACGGCGTGCTGAACGTCGGAGGAGACGATCTCGGAGAGGTAGAGCACCAGCAGGGGGAGGACGCCCGACAGGATGAACGGGCGCAGGGAGGCCAGCCACGCCCACCCTGACAGGGGCAAGCGGCCCTGGAAGGCCAGCCCGTGCAACAGGTTGGCGTAGGCGGAGATTCCGCTGAACAGCCCGACTCCGGCCCAGAGGGTCCAGGTCGGGCGACGTTGCCGCCGGCGCTTCTGGATGCTGAACGCCAGGGCGAAGAGGCCCAGGTCCACCGCCACCGCCTGGATGTAGCCAACGGTCAGGTTCCCGCCCTCCAGGGTGGCGAAGGCCCAGGCGGTGTGGGTCAGGGAGCCGACCATTGCCAGGGCCAGGGTCAGCCACAGGACCAGCGGGATGATCTCAAGTCGTCGCGCTTTCTTCATCGGACACCTCCAATTGGTAGCGTTCAGACAGGTCACGCACGCATTGCTCACACACCGGCAGGATGAGCCAGTGCCCCCGGTACATCCGGGCCACCAGATCGGCCACAACGTTGTCCGGTTCCGGGGCCTCGGACATAGCCACCGGCGTAGCGGAGGCCACGTGGGCCGGTCGTCCACATCGGTTTCCCTCACGCATCACCCCACAGGGGAGCGGGGTGGTGAGCCGGATGATCTGGGTGTCAGTCATCGGTTCCCCTCTTGCAAGAGTTCTCTGGTCGCGCTATGGTAGGTCGCTCGGACGGCCTCCTCAAACGAATCGAAGGGGCCACCCATCCGGTTCACTTGGTTACCGGTGGGGCGATGGAAAAAGATTCCTCGCACCCCCACACCGTCCATCGGGAGATACTCCCAGCCTTCGGCGTGGAGGGTCTCAACCATCTGCCGAAATTCTGGGTCTCCTCGACGGACCACCTCGCGGTACAGGTCTCGGACGAAAAGCCGGAGGGCACGGTCCGGTGACTTGCCCATATAGTGCCGTCGGACCGCGCTCTCGGCCAACTCTCCGATGCTCCCCCAGCCCCGCTGGTGAGCATCGGCAGCGGCCGCGATCAGCTTCTTCCTGGGATGTTGCCAGTTAGTCATCGGCCTTCCTCCGTCGTCCTTGCCGCCCCAGGTCCTCCCGCCAGGGGTTGTGTTTCTGGGAGCCCAGGGCCTCCATCCGCCGCTTGTAGGCCAGCAGGCTCTCCCGGCCGATCAGCCAGTCTCGGCCCGCCTTTCGGGCCTCAATCCGGCCCTTGATTGCAAGCTGGCGGATGTAGGCGGTGCTGTAGCCGGTGAGGGCCGCGCCCTCCCTGGTCGTAATCCACCCCTCAAGGACTTCGCTCAAGGTCCTCCCCCTCCTATTCTGCCGAAAAAGCCGCTCCTGGGGCCTCCTGGGGCCTCTCAGGGGCATTCTGGACGGTATCGTCGGCATCCGGGGCCAGGGATTCCTCCAGCCGCCGGCGGCACCGAGGGCACAGCCAGTCACCCCAGGATGCCGGTCGCCGGCCGCATTCCCAACAAAGCCCGTCACTCTCCAACCGGGGCAGGGTTCCGTGCACCCAGTATCCCAAGTACATCGCTTCCCTCCTTGGTGTCCTTACGGTATCGTAAGGACTCTTTGTGTAAAAAAAGCAAGCCTTGCA
>WFUY01000342.1 GCA_015484715.1 Thermoflexales bacterium
CGAAACGGTTGAGCGAGGATGGACGGAAGCCCACAGCCCGCAGACGTGACACAGGAAAGAGGGCGACGTGACGCCCAATGGCCCCTGCCCCTTCTCTACGCCATCAGCGAGGCGCTGAATGCCAGCGCGGGGCTGGCCCTTTCGACCACGTTGCAGCGCATGCTCTCGATTACGGCCCGCAGCCTGGGAGCCGTGGACGGCTACCTCGTCGTCCTGGACAAGGCCGGGCGAGTCACCCATCGGCTCTCCCTCGTCGGCTGGGGGGCTGCGGAGGGTCAGGAAGGAGCCAAGGAGCGCACCCTGGAAGAGGGATTGGTGAGCCAGGTGATGCACAGCCGCCAGCCCATCGTGGTGAGCGACTTCCGCCACGACCCCCGCCACGCCGATCTCTCCTTGCCCGGGGACCGGCACGGCTCCACCATCGCTGTGCCGCTGATGCTCTCCGACCACCTGGTGGGCGTCCTGGTCCTCGTCTCCGATCGGCCCGGCCACTTCGGCCAGCAGGACCTGGCGCTGCTCACCACGGTGGCCGGGCAGGCGGCCATCGCCATCGAAAACGCCCGCCTCCGCGCCCGGGAGCGACACCGACACCGGCTGGCTGAAGCCCTGCACCAGAGCGCCCGCATCATCAACGCGACCTCCGACCTGAGCCAGGCCCTCAACGCCGTCCTCGATCAGATGACCAGCGTCCTTCCCTGTGGGGGCTGTGCGGTCTTCCTGATGGAGCAGGGCCGGTTGCGTATGGCCGCCAGCCGGGGCCTCAAGCCTTCGCCGGAGGCCCAGAGCCTGAACCTCGACAGCCAGGAGGCGGGATGGGCCTGGCAGGTGATCCGAGAGGGACGCCCTCGCATCTTCACCGACGGCGGGACGACACCCGGGGGGCTTCCCCTGCCGGGCTGGGATGACCTCCCCAGCTACATCGGGGCACCGCTGACGGCCCGCCAGGAGACGCTGGGGCTGCTCCTGGTGGCGAGCCGCCCGCCCCACCTCTACAGCGAGGACGAGGCGCAAATGGTGGCCGCCTTCGCCGATTCCATCGCTATGGCCGTGGCCAACGCCCGCCTCCTCCAGGAGACCGATCGCCGCCTCCAGGAACTGGCCTTCCTGAACGAGACAGGCCAGGCCATCACCTCGACGCTGGACTTGGATCGCATCCTGGGGGTGCTGATGGATCGGGTGCGGGACCTGCTGGGGGTGGATGCCTGTTCCATCGCTCTGCGGGAGGAGGAGAGCGGCGACCTGATCTTCGCAGCCGCCTCGGGTGAGGGGGCGGAGACCGTTCTAGGGCTGCGCCTTTCCCGGGGGCAGGGGATCGCCGGCTGGGTGGCCGAGACCGGTCAGCCCCTCATCGTGGACGATACAACCCGGGACCCCCGCTTCTACCAGGGGGTGGACCGGCAGAGCGGGTTTACCACCCGCACCATCCTCTGCGTGCCGATGGTCCTGAAGGGGCAGACGGTGGGGGTGATCGAGGCGATGAACCCGCGCGGAGGGACCTTTACCCAGGACCAGGCGGAACTGTTGAGCGCCTTGGCCGGCCTGGCAGCCAGTGCCGTGGAAAACGCCCGCCTCTTCGCCCGCATCCGCGCCGCCGAGACCCGCTACGAGAGCCTCTTCGAGGAGAACGCCGACCCCATCTTCATCACCGACGCCGATGGACAGGTGGTGGACGCCAACCGGCGCGCCCTCCAATTGATGGGCTGGTCCAAGGAGCGCTTTCAGGCTTTTCCCATCGCCTCCCTGGGAGAGCCCTTCGCCAAGGCGCTGGAGCAGGCGTTGCAGGGCGAGGCGGTGGTCTTCCAGGCTCAGCTCCCCCCCGGTGTGGAGGGGGTGACCTGCGAGGTGCGGGTCAAACAGGTGCGGGTGGACGGGCAGGTGCTCTTCCAGTGGATCGGCCGGGACATCTCGGCGGAGATCGAGCTGCAGAAGATGCAGGAGGATATGGCCCGGATGATCGTCCACGACCTGCGCAACCCCTTGGGCAACATTATGAACAGCCTGGAGTTGTTGCGGGAGGTGCTGGCCGAGGAGGAGCCCAGCGTGCCCCCGGAGGAGCTGCTGAGCATCGCCCAGCGAAGCGGACGCCGGCTGCACCAGTTGATCGGCTCCATCCTGGACATCAGCCGGCTGGAGACCGGTCAGGCGATCCTGGAGCGTCGCTCCATCGCGCTGGACAAGCTGGTGGCCGAGGCGGTGGAATTCGTCCGCCCCCAGGCCAACATCAAGCTCCAGTCCCTGGAGCTGGAAATCCCCTCCGACCTGCCCCCGGTCTACGTGGATCCCGACATGATCACCCGGGTCCTCGTCAACCTGCTGGACAACGCCGTTAAGTTCACCGCCGTCGGCGGCGCGATACGGCTCTCCCTGATGGCCAAAGAGGGCATGGTGATGGTCAGCGTCAGCGACACCGGGCCCGGCATCCCCCTCGATTTCCAGTCGCGCATCTTCGAGAAGTTCACCCGCGTCCGCTACGAGGGGGCTCCCCGAGGGACGGGGCTGGGTCTGGCCTTCTGCAAGCTGGCCGTGGAGGCTCACGGCGGGCGTATCTGGGTGGAGAGCACACCCGGTCACGGGGCGACCTTCCGGTTCACCCTGCCC
>WFUY01000343.1 GCA_015484715.1 Thermoflexales bacterium
GCCTGGAACTGGCTCGCACGCTGCCGCTGCTGGCCCTCTTTGGTCTGACCCAGGCGTTGGTGGAGTGGGGACGGGACTTCATCCCCATCCAGGCCACCTACACGCCCCTGGCCCTCGTTCAGTTGCTCCGCGTGGCCCAGCTCCTCATTCTGGCCCTCTCCTACGCTTTCCTGATGGCCTTCGGGCTTCAGGTCCTCTCTCCTCGTCGGCTTCCGCCTCCGGTAACCCGCTGGTTCCCCTGGGTCCTCTACCTGGTCTGGGGGGGGCTCCTCTTGTTGATCTGGGTTCTCCTCCCAGACCGCCTCGACCGGCTCCTGACCATCGGAGACGTGAGCTGCCGCTACCTGCTGGCCCTGCCCGGCGGCGTGCTGAGCGCCTGGGGGCTGCGCCGCCAATCGGAGCGGGTCATCCGCCCTCTGAAAGAGCCCCGCATCTACGACTTCCTGCGGTTGGGGGGGATCGCCATCGCCGGCTACACCATCCTGGCCGGCCTCATCGTCCCCCCGGCCCCCTTCTTCCCCGCCTCTTGGCTGAACGAGGCCCGCGTAGCAGCCCTGCTGGGAGGCATCCCCATCGCCGCCCTCCGCGCCTGTTTTGGCTCGATCTTGGCTTACGCCATCCTCCGTGCCCTGGACGTCTTCCACCTGGAGACGGAGCGCTGGATCGAAGAGATGGAGCGGGCCCAGGCCCTGGCCGAGGACCGGGAGCGGATCAGCCGGGAGCTTCACGACGGCACCATCCAGTCCATCTACGCCGCCGGCTTGATGTTGGAGGACGTCCGTCAGTCTCTGAACGAAGACGTGGAGCGGGCCCGGGTCCAGTTGGACCGGGTGATGCACAGCCTGAACCAGACCATCCGGGACATCCGCAACTACATCTTCGACCTGCGGCAGGACGAGATGGTGACGGACCTGGAGGAGGGCGTCCGCCAACTCCTAAAGGACTTCCGGGTCAATACCCTCGTCGAGGTGAACTACCACGTGGAAGGGAAGGGGCCGCCACCGCTGAGGCCGGAGCAGACCCGGCACATCATCCAGATCGTGCGCGAGGCGCTGAGCAACGTCGCCCGACACGCCCGTGCCCGCCGGGTGGACGTCCGACTGCGCTACGGTGAGAACCAGCTCACCTTGCGCATCGCCGATGACGGTGTGGGCTTCCCGGTGACCGGCGTGGGGGAGGGAGGGCGCGGGCTGCGCAACATGCGAGAACGGGCCCAGCTCCTGTACGGGGCCCTCGTTGTCGAGGGTGAACCGGGCCGGGGCGTCACCGTGGCGCTGACTGTCCCCTACGAGAAGCCATGAGGGGCAAGGGAGCAACGGGCCGATGAGGCACCCGGAAAGAGGCGATGAGGTTTAAGGAGGCTATAGGTTCAGGGGGAGGAGAGCGATGGGAAGGCATCTGCGCATCCTGATTGTGGACGACCACGAAGTGGTGCGGCTGGGGCTGCGCACCCTGTTGGACCGCCACCCGCAGTTCACCGTTGTGGACGAGGCCGGCACAGCCCGGGAGGCGGTGCAAAAGGCCCTCCAGCACCAGCCCGACGTCGTGGTGATGGACATCCGGCTGCCCGGGGGGAGCGGCATCGAAGCCTGCCGCAAGATCACGGAGCAGATCCCGGAGACCAAGGTGATCATGCTCACCTCCTACGCCGAGGATGAGATGCTTTTCGACGCCATCACAGCGGGTGCGGCCGGCTACGTGCTCAAGCAGATCGGCTCCGACGACCTGGTGCGGGCCATCGAGACGGTGGGCCGGGGCGACGCCCTGCTGGACCCGGCGCTGGTGCAGAAGGTCTTCGACCGGGTGCGGGAGGCCGCCCGTAAGGAGGAAGCCGCCGCCTTCGCCGACCTTACGGAGCAGGAGCTGCGCGTCCTGGCCCAGGTGGCCAAAGGGAAGACGAACCGGGAGATCGCTCAGGCTCTCTACCTGGGGGAAGGGACGGTGCGCAACTACGTCAGCAGCATCCTTAGCAAGCTGGGGCTCTCCAACCGAGCAGAGGCGGCCGCCTACGCTGTGGAGCACAACATCGAGGACTACTTGTAGGGGGTACAGTCCGCAGTCCGCAGTCCTCAGTCCTCAGTCCTCGGCCTTCGGCCCTCAGCCCTCCGTCGGCCGTCTGCGGTCGGTCGTCAGCAGTCGGATAATCTCCAATGGACGCCGAAGGTTTGTTGGAACAACTGGTCCGCATTGAGAGCGTGAGCGGACAAGAGGAAGCCGCCGTCGCCTTCCTGGTCGAGGCGATGAGCCGGCTGGGCTTTCGCGCCTACACCGACGAGGCCGGCAACGCCGTGGGCGAACTGGGAGACGGCCCCGACACGGTGGTCCTGTTGGGTCACATAGACACCGTGCCCGGTCGGGTCCCCGTGCGCCGGGAGGGACCGTGGCTCTATGGGCGCGGGACGGTGGACGCCAAGGGACCGCTGGCCGCCTTCGTCGCCGCCGCTGCCCAGGTCGGTCCCCAACCAGGCCGGCGCCTCGTCGTCGTCGGGGCCGTCGAGGAGGAGGCAGCCACCTCCAAAGGGGCACGCCGGGTCCGGGACCGTTTCGCCGATGCCCCTCCCAGCGCCTGCATCGTGGGGGAGCCCAGCGGCTGGGACCGGGTGACGCTGGGGTACAAGGGCCGGCTGCTGGTGGAGGTGACGCTTCAACAGCCGGCCGGCCACACAGCCGGTCCCCACGGGGGCGTTGCCGAAGCGGGCGTCCTCCTCTGGCAGGCCCTGCAGGCGCACGCGGAAGCCTTCAACGCCGGCCGGGAGCGGGCCTTCGACCGGCTCCTCCCTTCCCTGCGTCGTTTCCAGACCGAGAGCGACGGCCTGACCGACCAGGCCCATCTGACCATCGGCCTGCGGCTCCCGCCCGGCTTGGAGCGGGCGGCGCTGGAGGCAACGCTGGAGGCAGCGGCCCGCCGGGTCGAGGCGGCCACCCCGGCCCAGGTCCACCTCACCACCCACGGCTACGAGCCCGCCTTCCAGGCCCCCCGGAGGAACAGCCTGGTACGGGCCTTCCTGGCCGCCATTCGGGCGGAGGGGGGGCGGCCCCGCTTCGTCCTCAAGACCGGCACATCCGACATGAACGTCGTGGGGCCGGTGTGGGGCTGCCCCATCGTCGCCTACGGGGCCGGCGACGCCGCCCTAGACCACACCCCGGAGGAACGGATCCACCTGGGCGAGTTCCGGCACAGCATCGCCGTGCTCAGCCGTGTCCTCCAGCACCCCCCCGCAGGCTGAAGAAACTGTTCACCCTCCCGCAGGTTAGGCGCGTTTCCGACGCGAAACCGTGCTTCAAATAGCCTATCGGGGCTGAAAGCGCCCTCGACCGGTGACCTGCGGGAGGGTAGGCTAACTCCCCCCAAAGTGTACACCGACATCCGAAAAAATTCAACCGCCCTGGGGGGTCAATCGTCGGCGAGGGAGAAGAGGGGAAGCTGGTGGTCGGGGCGACGGCCATCCAGCAGGATGAAGGGCGCGGCCCGGTCCGCCGCAACGCCCAACCGGCGCAGATCGGCCAGACTCCGCAGACGGCCCCGGCGGCGGGCCTGCAGGAGCTTGTCGGCCCCCCGGGGACCGATGCCGGGCACCCGCAGGAGCATCTCCCGGTCGGCCCGGTTCAGTTCGACGGGGGCCTGGGCCAGGTGACGCCGGGCCCACACCAGCTTGGGATCGGCCTCCAGGGGCAGGTTGCCCTGGGCATCGTAGACCAGTTCCTCGGCCCGGAAGCCGTAGTCACGCAGGAGAAAATCGGCCTGGTAGAGGCGGTGTTCTCGCAGGGGCGGGGTG
>WFUY01000344.1 GCA_015484715.1 Thermoflexales bacterium
CACGAGGGCTGGATCGAGGAGGAGCAGGTCATCGGACTCACGGGCGCCCGCGTGGCCCCCGACCTCTACGTGGCCTGTGGCATCCGAGGGGACACCGCCCACCTCTTCGGCATCCAGGACGCCCGCTTCGTCGTCGCCATCCACCCCGACCCCACCGCTCCCATCTTCCAGGCGGCCGACTTGGGGCTGGTGGCCGATCCGCAAGAGGCGCTGCCCGCCCTGATCGAGGCGCTGTCCTCCTGATAGCAGCACCCTCCCGCAGGTTTCCGCCGCGGCCTGAAGCGCGTCCTAGGCGATCTCCGGTAGACCATTGCGGTCGCCCGGCACCGGGTGGCCTGCGGGAGGGTGCACACCTCCTCTTGCTTTTCCTCCCAAGATGGGGTAAACTAGGCATGCCCTTGGCGCAAATAGGGTCCAGGCCCTGTTTGCCTCCGTGTTGAGAGAGGTTGGACAGCGAGGAGGAGGGTGCGTTATGGAGATTCGCCTCAAGCCGGATGACCCTATGCTGGGTCTCCCGATGACGGACGCCTACCTACGGTGGGCGTTGCAGGCGGTGGAGGAGGTGGCCGGCGACAAGGGGATGCGGGTGATCCTGCGGCAGGCGGGCCTGGAACACCTTATTGGCAATTATCCTCCTAACCAGATGGTCTTCACCGGGCACACCTTCAAGGAATATGCCGACCTCAACCGGGCGATCCTGGAGTTCTACGGACGGGCAGGAGCCAGTTTCGTCCGCCGCATCGGTCGCCTCTCGGCCCGCCGCTCTATCGAAGAGCAGGATCGGCTCTTCGGCCTAGGGCGTCTGGCCCTCAAGCTGATGTCCACCAACGTCCAGCTCAAGATGGGGCTGATCAGCATGGCCCATGGCTTCAAGACGCTGTACAAAGAGGCAGGCGTCGAGGTGGACCATCGGGTCGAGGAGCACGAGGACCATTTCACCTACTCCATCGTTCACTGCCCCTGCTGTGCCGGAATGGAGGCCGATCGCCCCATCTGTGGGATGTGGCTGGGTGCCCTCTATGAGGGCGGGCTCTACATCACCGGGGGCAAGGTCTTCGAGTACCGGGAGATCGCCTGCCGGGCGCTGGGAGACCCGGCCTGCGTCTTCTGGATCAGCAAGACCCCTGTAAGCGGATGATGGCGACAGGCGAGCGCGATGGGCAGACCCCGCCCTCGGAGGGAGGGGCCGGCGCCTCCCCTGGGGACAAGCGGATCTCGTTGGCGGAAGCGGCCGCCCTGGTCCAAGAGGGGGACACGTTGGCCTTGGGCGGCCTGACCCTCTACCGGCGGCCTGTGGCCTTCGTCCGGGCCCTCCTTCGGCGTCCCGATCCCCCTCGTCACCTAACGCTGCTGGCCCTCACGGCCGGCTTCGAGTCCGACCTGCTGGTCGGGGCCGGCTTGGTCGAGCGGGTGCGCACCTGCTACTTCGGCCTGGAGGTCTTCGGCCTGGCCCCGATGTTCACCCAGGCGGCCGGCGAAGGTCGCTTGACCATCGTGGAGGAGACGGAGGCCAGCATCGCCTTTGGGCTGCGGGCCACCCTGGCCGGCGTCAGCTTTATGCCCGGCCTGGGCTGGCTGGGCACCGAGATGCTCTCCGTCCGTCCCGACGTCAAGGTGGTCCAGGACCCCTACGGCGAGGGGGAGTACGTCGCCTTCCCCGCCATTGCCTGCGACGTCGCGGTGCTCCACGCCCTGCGGGCCGACCGGGAGGGAAACGCCGTCCTGGGGGGCAACTTGGGGATAGACCAAGAGCTGGCGATGGCGGCGCGGCGGGTGATCGTGACGGCCGAGGAGGTCGTGGAGCGGCTGGATGAGCCGCTGGACCTGGCCGGCCTGGTGGTGGATGGGGTCGTGCCGGCCCCGAGAGGTGCTTGGCCCACCTCCTGCTACCCCTTCTACCCCCTCGATGGCGAGGCGTTGCTCCGTTACGTGGAAGCCTGTCCGGTCCACTTTGCGGACTATCTGGATGCGTGGCTGCGAGGGGATGACGAATGACAGGGGGAGAGGGGACGAACGACTATTGACCGACCCTTGCGAGGGTGCTACAATGGTTGGTACAGGCGATGCGGGGGGGCAGACGTTGACTTTCGGTCTCCCTCTCGCTCGAACGGACTTTGAGATGCCAACGGTGGTGCAGCAGGGGAGGGGGTGTGGAGACCACAAAGTTTGCCGACGACTTCACCGTAGATGAATTGATCTCCGTCTGCATTGCCCGCCAGATCGCCAACGGGGAGCTGATCGTCCAGGGATTGGCGACCCCGCTGGTGATGGCGGGCTACATTTTGGCCAAGCTGACCCACGCTCCCGACGTCCTCTTCGCCTCGGCCATCGGCCAGTCCCTCTGTCGGGGTTGGGCGCCGCCGAGCCTGAGCCACGCTGAGGCGATGTGGCTGGACAAGGCTCTCATCACCTTCGGTTTCACCCGCGTGGCGACGGAGTTGCTCCCCCGCTTCCGCCCCAAGGAGTTCTTCCGCCCGGCCCAGGTAGACCCCTACGGCAACACCAACAACGTCTTCATCGGTCAGGACTACCATCGTCCGCGCTTGCGCCTACCCGGCTCCGGCGGCATCGCCGACGTGACCACCTACGGAGACCAAGCCTACTTGTATGTGCCTCGTCACAGCCGCATCGTCTTCGTGGAGCGGCTGGACTTTCGCAGCGGCCTGGGGCACCATCCGGCCCGCAAGCGGGGTCGGGGTCCCCGTTACTTGGTCTCCGACCTGGGCCAGTTCGACTTCGAGGGGCCGGAGGGCCGAATGCGGCTGGTGACCCTGCATCCCGGCGTTACCCTGCGGCGGGTGCAGCGGAAGACCGGTTTCCCCCTGGAGGTCGCGCCAGACCTCCACGAGACGCCGCCTCCGACGGCTGAGGAAGTCCACTTGCTGCGGGAGGTCGTTGACCCCTTAGGCATCCGCCGTCTGGAGTTGCTTAGCGGCCAGGCCCGCCGTCAGATGTTGCGGGAGATTTTGGCCCGGGAATCGGGAGGGGCGTGACCTATCACGCCCCTCTTTTTTCGTCCGGTGAACCGGCTACCTGACCGTTCACCCTCCCGCAGGTTAGGCGCGTTTCCGACGCGAAACCGCGCTTCCAATAGCCCATCGGAGCTGAAGGCGCCCTCGACCGGTGGCCTGCGGGAGGGTAGGCTGAACAGGAGAAAGCCGTCTTTGTAGTCTCTTCTAGGAGGGAACGATGATTGGAGAAGCCGCGATTCCAGGGATGGCCCCACCGGTGGATTGGGACCTCTACCTGGCCGGTCGAACCTCTCAGATGGAAAGCTCGGTCATCCGTGAACTGCTGAAGCTGACTGCCCAACCTGACGTCATCTCCTTCGCCGGCGGCCTGCCTGCCCCGGAGTTCTTCCCCATCCGGGAGTTCGAGGAGGCTTGCCGCTACATCCTGCGCCACGAAGGCCGGGTTGCCCTCCAGTACAGCCCCACGGAGGGGTACATGCCCCTCAAGGAGTACCTGGCCGAGGCGATGGCCAAGTACGGCATCGAGGAGAAGCCGGAGAACATCCTGCTGACCAACGGATCCCAGCAGGCTCTGGACCTGTTGGGCAAGATCTTCCTCGATCCGGGCGACTACGTGCTGACCAGCCGCCCTACCTACGTGGGGGCGATCCAAGCCTGGCGGGCCTACGAGGCCAACTTCCTCACCGTTCCTCTGGACGACGATGGCATGGTGGTGGACGAGGTGGATAAGGCGGTGGCGGCCCAGCCGGTCAAGTTCGTCTACGTCCTCCCCAACTTCCACAACCCGGCCGGCACAACGCTCCCCCTGGAGCGCCGCCAGCGCCTGGTGGAGATCGCCCGTCGCCACAACCTGATCATCATCGAGGACGATCCCTACGGCGAGCTTCGCTACGAGGGCGAGGACATCATCCCCATCTGGGCCCTGGCCCCGGAGCGGACCATCTACCTGAGCACCTTCTCCAAGACGCTGGCGCCGGGCATCCGGTTGGGCTGGATCGTCGCGCCGCAGCCGATTATGCGACGGTTTGTCCAGGCCAAGCAGGGGACGGACCTGCACACGGGCACCTTCGTCCAGATGATCGCCAACGACATCTGTCAGCGGGGCATCCTACGCCAGCACGTCAAGCGGCTGCGCAAGGTCTACGGGGAGCGCCGGGACGTGATGCTGGCCTCGATGGAGCGGTACTGGCCCGAGGAGGCCCGGTGGACCCACCCCCAGGGCGGGCTCTTCCTCTGGGCGCGGGTGCCCTCATCCATTGACACGGCCGACTTCCTGAAGAAGGCGGTGGCCGAGAAGGTTGCCTACGTGCCCGGTTTCGCCTTCTACCCCTCGGGGGACGATGGGCACAACGCGATGCGCCTCAACTTCTCCAACGCCACGCCGGAGAAGATCGAGGAGGGCATCCGCCGGCTGGGCGCGGCCCTGAAGAAGGAGCTGGCCGGCAGCCTTTCCCTCTGAATGGGGAAGCCGCCGGCCGCGCGCTCCGGGAAAATCTGGGTTGAAGCAGGGTGGCGAAGGGCACAGCCCTTCGCCACCTGTTATTCGGCCTGGCCCCTTGCGATGGAAAAGGGCTCGCGTTATAATGGCAGTGTCGGCGGCCTTCGTCCGCCCAGGCAATCCCATCCCAGGAGGTGGCTATGGACCCGGCTTCCGTCGTCGAAACGACCTTCCACGTCCGCTACGCCGAGACGGACCAGATGGGGGTCGTGCACCACAGCGTCTACGTCATTTGGTTTGAGGAGGGGAGGAGCGCCTGGTTGCGCGCCCGGGGCACCAGCTACGCCGAGGTGGAGGCCGGCGGTCACTTCTTCGCCGTCAGCGAGGTCCACGTGCGCTACCTGGCCCCGGCCCGCTACGACCGTGCCGTGACCGTGCGCACCTGGCCCTCCCGTCTCGGCAGCCGGGGTTTTACCCTGGAGTACGAGGTGGTGGACACGGAGAGCGGCCAACTCTTGGCCACCGGCTCCACCCGTCACATCTGCCTGGACCGGGAGGGCCGGGTGACGCGCATCCCGGAGGCCTGGCGGAAGGTCCTCGCCTCTGTTGACCGTTCGTAGGAGGGTTCGGTGAACCAACCCAACCTTGCAGCCGCCCTGGAGCGCATCCGCCGGGGCCGGGAGAGGCCGGAGGACCTGGCCCTGCTGGCCCGGGCCGTGCGGGAGGGCCGTGTGGTGCTGGCCACCGGCGAACGGGCCGTGGCGTTGGGCGGCGACGCTCAGGACGTGGTCATCGTCACCGGCGACAAGAACGTGGTCACCGTGCTGCGAGGGGCGGAGCGGGAGCGGCTGTACCGGAGGCTCCCCCTGTTCAACGTTCCCGAACTCCCCCAGCACTACCTCCCCCGCGAGGAGGAGCTGGCCC
>WFUY01000345.1 GCA_015484715.1 Thermoflexales bacterium
CTTCTACACCAACGTGCTCCAACACTTCTGGTATCGGGGCGAACCGACCCGGACTGGCTGGAAGCTGGTGGACCTCAACCTGGGCCGGCTGCGTCGGATGGCGGCCGAGGGCGGCTACAACCTGCTCCTGATGTCCGACCACGGCTGCGCCCCTGTGGACACCGTCTTCTATGTCAACACCTGGCTGGCCCAGGAGGGCTACCTGGCGGTTACCCTCCCGGCGACTGCCTCTCGCCTCGATCGCTGGGGGCTGGATCGGCAGCGGCTCATCGGGCTGGCCCGCCGCACCGGGTTGGCCCCCCTGCTCCGGCGGCTGGTGCCGGGGCGCTGGCAACGGGCGATCCCCGGCCGAGGGGGCACCTTTGCCAAAGAGGCCAAGGCCGAGCGCGTGGACTGGGAGCGCAGTCGCGCCATCGCCAGCGGTCAGGGCCCCATCTACCTGCTCCTGCCGCCCGACCACCCCGACTACGAACCGCTGCGGGAGGAGATCGCGACCAAGCTGGCTGCCCTGCGCAACCCCCGCACCGGCCAGCCCGTCGTCGCCCGCGTGCTCCGGCGGGAAGAGGTCTATGAAGGTCCCTTCTTCCACCAAGCCCCCGACCTCATCTTCGAGCAGGGGCCGGGCATCCACACCAGTGGCAGCGTGGGGCATCCCCGCGTCTTCGCGCCGCCGGAGAAGTGGGCCGCCGACAACGTCGTCGAGGGGCTCTTCCTGGCCTGGGGGCCGGATTTCACGCCCCAAGGCCACGTCGAAGGCACCCGCATCTTGGATCTGGCCCCCACCATCCTGCACCTGATGGGGGTGCCGATTCCTGATGACGTGGACGGGCGAGTGCTCGATCACCTCTTCGCCCCCGATAGCGAGGCTGCCCGTCGTCCTGTGGCCTTCCGCCCCGCCGACGCTCAGGCCGATGCTACCTACACGGCCGAGGATGAAGCCCAGATCGCCGATCGGCTGGCCGCTTTGGGATACCTGGAGTGAGACCCGCCATGAACCGATCCCAAGACTGGTTTCGGCAGGCAGAGCGAGACCTGGAACAGGCAGAGGATGCCCGTCGGGCCGGACGCCACGAGTGGGCCTGCTTCGCCGCCCAGCAGGCGGCCGAGAAGGCGGTCAAGGCCCTGCACCTCTTCCTGGGCCAGGAGGCGTGGGGGCACGTTGTGGCCCGTTTGCTCCGAGAGCTTCCCGACCACATCCCCGTCTCCGACCATCTCATGGACCAGGCCAAGGTGCTGGACAACTTTTACATCCCTACCCGCTACCCCAATGGTCACCCGGAGGGCGCTCCCTTCGAGCACTACGGCCCCCTCCAAAGCCAGGAGGCGATCCGGCATGCCCGTGCGATCCTTGAGTTCGTCCGTCTTCAAATGGCCTGATGCCCATCAGGTGGACGAGGCCGTGCGCCGATGGGCAGAAACGGTGGGGCCGGCCCACGCGGAGGTGCTGCGCATCGGTTACATCGGCTCCTACGCCCGAGGGGATTGGGGCGTTGGCAGCGACCTCGACCTCTTCATCCTGGTGGAACGGAGTGACCTGCCCTTTGACCAGAGGGCTTCGCACTGGGATACCACGGCCCTGCCGGTCCCCACCGATGTGTGGGTCTACACCCGTGAGGAGTGGGAGCGGATGGCCGCTCAGGAGCGTCGTTTCTACCGAGAGGTCACGCGCGAGGCCGTCTGGGTCTACGAGCGATCAGGGCACCCCCTACACGAGGAACACGATGAACCTTGAGGCCATCACCCCCCGGCTGGCGATCCCCGCCCAGGCGCTGGTCCTGGAGATCGGCAGCGGTCATCGCCCTCACCCCCGTGCCGACGTGCTGACGGACAAGTACCTGGAGGACATCGAACGGGGAGGGCGGCTGGTGACCGATCGGCCCTTCGTCCAGGCCGATGCGGAGCGGCTGCCCTTCAAGCCCCAGGTCTTCGACTACGCCATCTGCCGCCACGTATTGGAGCACCTGGAGGACCCTGGGGCCTTCTTCCAGGAAGTCAGCCGGGTGGCGCGGGCCGGCTACATCGAAGCCCCCACGGCCATCTGGGAGCGACTTCACCCCTCCCGCCCTTACCATCGCTGGTACGTGCTGGAGGTGGATGGAGAACTGCTCCTGATGCCCAAGCCGCCGTCCGATGCCCGCGCTCCCCTGGGCCGCCTCTTCGAGACGCTGAACCGCTACAGCCCGGAGTACCGCCTCTTCATCCGGCGCTATGCCGACCTCTTCTACGTCCGTCATCGGTGGCAGGGGCGGGTCCGGTATCGCATAGTCTCCCCCGACGCCGAGGCTCGGGCCTGGTTCCTGGAGCCTTGGGATGCCGAACGGATCGCCCGGTTTGTGCCCCCGCGCAGTCCGCTTCGGCAGGCGCTGGACCTGCTGGTGGGAGCGGTGGGCAGCGTGATCGGGGGCGGGCTGCGCCGGCTCCCCCGCCCCTCGCTCCCGCGCCGGCGGCGCCCCATAGACCTGGCCGCCCTGATGCAGTGCCCCCACTGCGCCCACCAGACCATCGTGGTCGAGGAGAGGCATGCCCGTTGTCCGGCCTGCGGATGGCAGACCGTCGTCGTCTTGCCCTCGTGAACGATGACCCGAGTCCTCCTCTTCACCAACACCGTCGCCCCCTATCGGCTGCCCCTCTTCCAGCGGTTGGCCCAGGAGGTGGACCTGCACGTCCTCTTCGCCCGGAGCCGGGAGGCGGATCGCCGGTGGACCGTTGCGCTGGAGGCCTACCGCTTCCACCGCACCTTTCTCCCCCATCGGACCCTGCGGTTGGGGAACGCGACCCAGGTCTTCCACCCCGGGCTGCTGGCCCACCTACGCCGTCATCCTTTCGACGTGGCCATCCTGGGCGACAACCGCCAGACCGCCCTGAGCGGGCTGCTGATCGTGCTGGTCGCCCGGCTCCGACGGCGTCCCTGGATCGTCTGGACGGGGATCACCCCCGGCGAGGAGCGGGTGGCCCGCAGCGCCCGGGCGCTCCAGCGGCTTCTTGCCCGCTATCGGCGCCGGCTCTTCCGACGGGCGGCGGCGGTGGTGGCCTACGGAACGGCCACCCGGCGTTACCTGGTCGAGATGGGCGTTCCCGAATCCCGTTGCTTCGCCGGCACCCAGGTCGTTCCGGCGGAACAGCTCCCCCCATCCCTGGCCGATCGTGCGGCGCTGGGGGTGGCCGGCAAGCGGGTCGTCCTCAGCGTCAGCTACCTGGTGCCCCGCAAGGGGCTGGACCTGCTCATCCGGGCCTTTCAGCGGGTTGCCGGCCCCGAGGATCGGCTGATCCTGGTGGGAAGCGGTCCAGAGGAAGCCCCGCTCCGGGCGCTGGCCGGCGACGACCCTCGCATTCGCTTCCCCGGCTACCTGGAAGGAGGCCACAAGACCGCCTGGTATGCGGCGGCCGACCTCTTCGTCCTGCCGACGCTCCACGATCCGTGGGGGCTGGTGGTCAACGAGGCGATGGCCTTTGGCCTGCCCATCGTGACCACCGACGCGGCCGGCTGTGCCCCCGACCTGGTGCAGGATAACGGCCTCATCGTCCCCGCCGGCGATGAAAGGGCGCTGGCCGACGCCCTGGCCCGGCTGCTCTCCGACGAGCCGTTGCGCCGCCGGATGGGTGCACGGTCACGGGA
>WFUY01000346.1 GCA_015484715.1 Thermoflexales bacterium
TGGTAATCGGGGCAGAAGAGGTCGGTGTATGGCCGCCCCAGGATCTCCTCCCGCCAGTAGCCGGAGAGGGCTTCGGCAGCCCGGTTGAAGAGGGTGAACCGCCCCTCGGCATCCAGGTTGAAGATGGGATCGGAGGCGTGGTCAATCTGATAGGCCAGTTCCTTCTCTTTCGTCCGCACCTCCTCGTAGAGCCGGGCGTTCTCGATGGCATTGGCCACCTGCTGGGCGAAGATGGTCAGGGCCTCCAGGTGTTTCTCCCGGAACAGCCCTGGACGATCGCCATCGAGCGAGAGCTGGCCGATCACCTCGTCCTGGACGATGAGGGGGACGCCCAACCAGGCACGGACGTGGGCCGTCTCCTCCCAGGGGAGCCAGCGGGGGTCCTGGCGCACGTCGTCGAGGAGGATGGGCTCCTTGTAGCGCACGATGTCGGCTGAGAGGGTCCCTTCCTGCAGAGAGACACGCCGTCCCAGCACCCTTTCCGGTTCCTCGAAGCCCCGCACCGCCGTCACCACCATCGCATCATCCTCGCGCAGCATGATGGATGCAGTGGCGTAAGGGACGATCTGACGCAGGGCGAGGAGGGCGAGGTCCAGGACCTCCTCCAGGGCGAGGCTGGAACTGACCAACCCGGCCATTTGCCGCAGCGTCTCGGCAACCCGTCGCCGTTCCTGCTCCGCCGCGTAGAGGCGGGCGTTGACCACAGCCAGGCCGATCTGCTGCCCAAGGGTCTCCAGCAGGCGCTGCTCCTGGGCCGTTACGGTGCAGCCAGGCCGGACGTGGACGAAGAGGACGCCGATGAGCCGGTTGTGGCTGAGGATGGGGACGCTGACGTGGCTCCAGGAGGAGAAGGGGCAGACTCGGGTGTGGCGGGGATCATCGCCCCTGGTGATGCAAGACTGCTTGGTCAAGGCTACCAGGCCGCAGAGGCACTCCCCAAGGGGGACCTCCTGTTCGCCAGCAACGAAGTCGGAAGGGAGACCCCGGTGGGCAGTGAGTCGGAGCATCCCCTTGTCCTCATCCAGCAGGAAGATCCCCCCCCGGCTCTCGAGGACCGGGATGGAGAGCGCCTCGTCCAACGCGCTCTCCAGAACGGTCTCTAGGTCCAAGGACTGGCTGGCCGCCACAGCAACCCGATAGAGGCGCTCCAGTTCCTCGGCCCGATGCTGAGTCTCCTGGAAGAGACGGGCATTGGTCAGAGCCGCGCCGATCTGGGTGCCCATCATCTCCAGCATGCGCAGTTCCTCAGGGCTGAATTCCCGCCGGTGGTCTGAGGAAGCCAGGTTGAGGACGCCCAGCACCTGGTCGCCGGCCTTGAGGGGGACACTGATGTGGCGGCGTAGCCCGCTGCCGGCGATGGTATCCCAGGCGAGGCGGGGACAGGCCAGCATCTCGCTGGCGTGCTGGATCTGACCGGTATCGAAGGCCCGCACGCAGATGCAGTCCGAGGTGGGAGGGGTGTCACGCTCCGCCTGGAGCATCTGCTCGGTCAGCCCATGGGCCACGGGCAACTCCCACACCTCGTGACCATCCCCCAGGATGAACCAGCCGGCATCCAGACCGGTGACCCCCAGGGCAGCCTGCAGGGCCCGCGTCATCACCTCGTGGGGATCTAGGCTGTCCCGAATGGCGTCGGAGACCTGGTTGAGCGCTTCCAGCTCCCGGCTACGAGCTCGGAGCGCCCGGTTGGCCCCCAGCAGATGGTGCTCCTGACGATGCAACCGGTTCGCTGTGTAGGTGTAGATGAAGGCGGTGAGCCCGCACATCCCCCAGACGGCCAAGATCGCCTCGGCCGCCTGGATCGGCGAACTCTGGCCGACGTGATGGCCTCCCAGCGTGCTGGTCGGAGACCAGAGCCCCCACTGCTCGATCACCGTCAGGAGGGCGATCTGTCCTCCTTCCAAGAGGGCCAACAGCCAGGCGGCCCGGCTGGAGAGGAGGACGCCGCCCATCAGGATGGGCAGGATGTAGAGGTAGACGTAGGGGCTCATCACGCCGCCGCTGTAGTGGAGCCCTGCCGTCATCACCGTCGCATCCAGCACCAGGATGGCGAAGATGGCACGGGGAAGGAAGCGCTCCGGTATCCGGCGGTAGACGAAGGCGAACAGCAGGTTACCCAGATAGGCGATGAAGGCCGCGACGCTACCAGTCAGCCAGATCTGGGGGTTGGTCTGCAGCCAGCCAGCTACCAGCGTGACCATCACCACCGTGGTAATCGCGACCCAGTGGGCGTTGATCAACCAGCGGACCTTCTCCTGGGTGAGATCCTGGGTCAGGTCCTCGATGGCGTAGACGCGCTCTTGAACCGTCATCGTTCCCTGAACCTTCCCATGGCCATCAGCAGATGGTTAACTTGCTCAACCAGATCGGTGACCCGAAAGGGTTTGATCAAGTAGCCATCGGCCCCCAGGGTGATGGCACGCTCGGCCTCGTGTCGCTGGGCGCTGGCGGTGACGATGAGGATGGGGATGTGGGCGGTCGAGGCATCCGCCTTCAGCACCTTCAGGACGGTTATGCCATCCACCTTGGGCATCAGCAGGTCCAGCAAGATCAGGTCGGGCGGCTGCTCCCGCACCAGGGCGAGCCCCTGCTCGCCGTCTTCGGCTACGACGACGCGGTGCCCCGCCGTCTGCAAGGTGTACTGGATGAGCCGCTGGAGGTGAGGTTCGTCTTCCATCGAGAGAATGTAGGCCATCTTTCCCTCCTCGCTACCAAGCTCGCTGCCTATCCACCGGCACAATCGAGACCGGACAATCCTGGACTCCCACCAGCGTGAAGCTGAAGGTACTCCCCTGTCCAACCTCGCTGGTGACCCCTACCTCTCCGCCCAGCTTCTCCACAATGCGCCGCACGATGGAAAGCCCCAAGCCGTGTCCCGTGACACGTAGTTGGTCGAGACGGGTGAAGGGGGTGAACAGCCGGGCCTGCTCCTCCGGCGTGAGGCCGGGGCCGTTGTCGCGCACCCAGAACCGGACCATGCCGTCCGGCTGGACCGTCGCCCCCAACTCGATACGGGGCGGCTGACCGCCGTACTTGATGGCGTTGCTGAGGTAGTTGACCCAAACCTCTTCGACCCACGGCCCGTAGCCCAAGGCCACCGGCCAGTGCTCGGGGAGGATGATCTGGGCTTGGCGCTCGGCGATCAGGTAGGTCAGGCGCTGTTGGGCCTCGGCCACAATGGCCGCCATATCCAGAGGCTCCATCTCCACTTCGGCGCTGCGCACGCTGGCCAGGAGCAGCAGTTCGTCTACGATGTTGCTCATCTTGCGCCCAACCTGGACGATGGTCCTGAGGAACTCCTCCCGCTCCTCGGCCGGCATCGCCGTGTAGTCCTCCAGGAGGACCTCGGCAAAGCCAACGATGAGGGAGAGCGGAGCTTTGAGGTCGTGGGCGACGGTGTGAGCGAAGGCATCCAGGTCCTCGATGAGCTTTTCCCGTTCGATCTCCGCCTGCTTGCGCTCCGTGATGTCGGTCAGGGCGGAGAGGACGCCGACGAACCGGCCCTCCTCGAAGAAGGGGCGGGCGCTGACGATGACAGGGATTCGCCGACCCTCCTTGCTCACCAGGACCGTCTCATAACGGCCTGTGGCCCCCAGAGCATGCCGGGCTCTCTCCCGCCGCACTTTCTCACGCTCTTCCTCGGACGTGAGAGCGGTCCAGTGGAGGCCGATTAGCTCCTCACGGGTGTACCCCAGCATCTCCTCGGCTGCCGGATTGGCGAAGGTGAGCACGCCTCGCGCGTCCTCGATGAGGATGGCCTCGGCAACGCTCTGGACGATGTTCTCGTTGAAGACCTTCAGCCGCCGGGTCTCCTCGAAGAGCCGGGCGTTCTCGATGGCCACCGCCACCTGGTTGGCGAAGGGGATGACCAGGCGGATGTCTCGGTCGTCGAAACGGTTGGGTTCCACGCCATCCACAGCCAGAATGCCGATCACCTGGTCGTGGACGATGAGGGGAACGCCCAGCCAGGAGCGGATGTGGTCGTGAGGCGGCCGACGGAAGGGGAGATGGGCGGATCGGGCATCGCGCAGGATGACGGGCCTGCGCTCTAGCACGACTATGGTGTTGGGATTGTCCCCAGGGATGGGGAACTTCAGGCCGATGACCGCTTCTGGGTCGGGGAAGCCCCGTCCGCCCACGATCTCCAGGAAGCCCTCCCGCAGCAGTTGGACGGAAGCACTGTCGTAGGGCACCACCCGCTCCAGTTGTACCAGGATGCGCTCCAGCCGTTCGTCCAGGCTCAGGGTCTCGGTGATGGCTGCAGCTGCTTGGCGCAGGGTCTCGGCCTCACGCCACTGAGCCTGCACCTCCTCTAGCAGGAGGGCTTTGTCGAGGGCCAGGGCGATCTGCTGGGCTACCTGCTCACCCCGGCCGATCTCCTCCGGCGTGAAGTGGTGGATCTCGTTGAAGGCGATGAGGGCCGCTCCCAGCTTCCGCTCCCGGGCGATGAGAGGGAGGGCCAACAGCGAGCGGTCGGGGAAGGTCTCGGCGATGCGCCGGCTGAGGTACGGGCTGTCGAAGACATCCTCGATGACCAACGGGCGGCCGGCCGCCAGGACGGAACCGGTCACCGTCGTCTCATCGGGCATCACGGTCACCGAGCGGTAGCGCTCCCGCCACTCTCCGTAGGCGGCTGCCGGGATGGGGACCTCCCGCTCTTCGTCCCAGAGGGTGATGTAGCAGCCGTCGGCGTGGAAGAGCTCCCCCAGCCGGTCGGCGAGGACCTGGGTCATCGTGGGTAGGTCGGGCATCTCCAGGGCGGCCCGGGTGATCTCGTTCAGGAGGGCGAGGAACTGCTCCCGGGCCCGCAGCGCCTCCTCGGCCCGCTTGCGCTTGGTGATGTTCCGTAGAAGCACAACCCGTCCGGTGATGCGACCCCGCTCATCGCGCAGGGGGGAGATACGCAGGTCGTAGTAGCAAGAGCGTCCCTCCCATTCCATCGTGATCTCGGTGTGGGCCTCCATCACATCCCAGTAACGCTGTACCAGGTCCCGGACCTTGACCAACACCTGATTGGCCGGCCGGCCGATCGCCTCCGAAATGGTGCAGCCGATGACCCGGGCGGCGGCCGGGTTGATGTCCACGATGCGGTTCTGCCGATCCAGGACGATCAGGCCCTCCTCCATGCTCTCGATCACCGCCTCGCGGGCCACCGGCACGATGTCGAAGAGTCGGAAGCGGAAGAGAGCCCAGGCCACCGCCAAGCCCGTGACGGTGAAGGCGAAGGGGGTGAGGTCCAAATAGGGGAAGGGGTTCAGGCCGGAGAGGTAGAGGGCGTTCTGAGCCCAGGGGACCAGCATGCCGACAAGGATGGCCCCGGCCTGCCGGCGGTAGAGGGTGGGGGAGCAGACGAAGGTGCGGAAGAGCAAGATCGTGCCCAGCAGGAGCAGTAGGTAGGAGTAGGCGGTGTGGATCCAGAAGGCCGCCCCGTGGACGGATTCCAGCAGCGAGAAGTTCCCCCAAGTGATCAGCCTGAGCTCACGCCAGATCAGCCTGTGACCTTCGTTGGTCCAGACCAACGCCAACGTGATGAGGGGTTCGATGGACAGCAGGGCGAGGAAGCGGCGCGTTACCCCCCTGCCCCGACCGGTGTACTGAAGGGCGAAGACCAGCCAGGCCGCTGGTACGAGGACAATGCCCAGGTACTGGGCCTTGGCCCAGAAGAGCTTGGCTGCCTCGTCGGCGCTCGCTAGTTCCAGCGCATATCCCAGTGACCATCCAGCTACGGCCCCCATCAGTCCGAGGAACGCCCAGGCACCGGGCACGGCACGCCGTCGCCAACTGAGCAGGGCGAGCGAGGCTGAGGTGACGGCTGCTATGACCAGGGGAAAAAGGTGAGGTGGATACTGCCAGCCCATAGGTCCCCCCTCCAAGGTAAGGCAAACGGACCGTTTGCCGACGGCGGTCTGGACGGTTCCCGGCTGTAGGGGCAGGCGGTCGGACCGGGTCGGCGATCCAGATGGGCCGCCCTGGACAGCCTGGCCGCTCCCCAAGCGACGCTCAGCCGATCCCGTTGAGGTAGCGCTGTACTTCGCCCAGAAGCTGGCGGGAACTGAAGGGTTTGGTGAGGTAGCTGTTGGCCCCCACCTCCTCGGCCCGCTGCATGTCCTGCTCCTGCCCTCTGGCTGTCAGCATGATCACGGGCAGGTGGTGCCAGCGGGGATCGGCCCGCAAGGTGCTGACGACTTCAAAGCCATCCATCTCCGGCATCGTGATGTCGCAGATCACCAGATCGGGCTCAAACTGAGCCAGTTTCTTGAGCCCATCCCTGCCGTCCTCGGCGGTGAGCACCTCGTAGCCGGCCGTCTGGAGCACGTAGGAGGCCAGACGGGCCATATGGGGTTCATCGTCTATGACCAGGATTCGGTAAGGCATCACCTTTCTCTCCGGTATCTATTCAGCCTACCCTCCCGCAGGTCACCGGTCGAGGGCGCTTTCAGCCCCTATGGGCTATTGGAAGCACGGTTTCCCATCGGAAACGCGCCCAACCTGCGGGAGGGTGAACAGTGACTCTCTCCGGGAATCTATGCAGGGCGCCGGACGCTTTTCAGCACAACGATGGTTCGATCGTCGCTGGCCGGCGTCCCCTGAGCGTGCTCGGCCACCCGTCGCAAGAGGGCTTCCTGAATCTCGGCGGCCGACTCACCGGCGTGGAGGACGACCGTTTCCAACAGGGGTTCAACGCCCAACATCTCCCCGGCCGGGTTGCGGGCTTCGTTGAAGCCGTCGGAGAGCAGGACCAGGAGGTCTCCTGGAGCCAGAGGGACCGTCTGGTCCTCACTCAGCAGTTCCGGCAGGACACCCAGAGGAGGGCCGTCGGCCTCCCAGAGGCGTGCTTCGCCCCCCTGATAGAGGATGACGGGCGAGTGACCGGCGTTGACGGCGACCAGTTCACGCTCTGCCGGGCGGTAGCGGGCCAGGAAGAGGGTGACGAACATCCCGGCCTCGCTCAGGTCGTCGTAGAGGTCGGCGTTGACCCAGGCCAGCGCGGCCCGGGGGGAGGTGTGGATCGGGGCGGCCGCCCGCAGGAGGGCACGGGTGACGGCCATGAAGAGGGCAGCAGGCACCCCTTTGCTGGTCACGTCGCCCAGCACCAACCCCACCTCCCCGTCGGGTAGGGTGAAGAAGTCGTAGAAATCGCCACCGACCTCGGTGGCCGGATAGGAAGCACCGGCGATGTCGGCGCCGGGGACCTGGGGCACCGTCTTGGGCAGGAGGCCGGTCTGGATCTGAGCAGCGATCTCCAGCTCCCGTTGCATACGCTCCCGGGCCACCAGTTCCCGGTAGAGCCGGTCCCGCTCCAGCAGGGCTCCCCCCTCATCGGCCAGGGCGGAGAGCAGCTTCTGGTCGCCCGCCTCGAAGTCGGTGGGCTTGTCGAAGAGGCCCAGGAAGCCGACCACCGTCTCGGTCACCCGGATGGGGGCCACGGCGATGCGCTGGAAAGGGGCGGGATCGGCCAGCCACAGGTCGGCGTAGTGGGCCGGCGCGTTGGCCAGCAGGACCCGTCCCGTCCGACGCACGTAGGCGAGCACCCGCGCGGTCAGGGATTCGTCCTCGGGCGGGTCCTCCGGATAGGTCAGGACTCGCACCTCGCCACTCCCCTCGAGGTCCAGCCCGATACAGCCGCGCCGGGCCCCTGTCAGGTGGACGGCTTGCTCCAATAGGGAGAGGAGGACCGCCTCAGGCTCCAGTCGGCTCCGAAAGACCTGGGAAACATTGTACATGGCGACGAGCTGGTCGTAGGAGCGCATCAACTCAGCGGTCATCTGCTCCAGCTCCCGCTCCCGGCGTAGGAGGCTCTCGAGCATACTGGCCTGGGCCTCCAGCATCTTCTGGACCGGCAGGCGAGGCTGGTCGTCGGGGAAGGCGACGACCAGACGACCGAAGCCGGCCAGGGTGGCCTGCAGGAGCATCTTCTGCATCAGGTCACCCGCGACGTAGAGGCTCTCCCCCTTCGGTCCATACCAGGCGAATCCCTCCGCCCCGATGGCCTGCCAGCCGGTCACCAGCTTGCGCAGCAAGGCTCGGTTCTGTCGAACGAATTGGTGGAGCATCTTCTGCGATAGGGTTTTGTCCAACAGCCAACGGTGGGCTCGTTCAAACGCATTGTAGTTCATAAGGAAGAAGGAAACCATAAGGACGGCATAAAATTGACGTAAAGAGGACGTAAAGGGGGAGTGGTTGACCGCCCTCTCCAGCCGTGTTAGAATACGGGGCGCTATGTCGGACCTGGGGGTTGTGATCGTCAACTACAACACCCGCGATCTGCTGCGGGACTGCCTCGCCTCCCTCTTCGCCAGCGAGGGGGATTTCGCCTTTGAGGTGTGCGTCGTGGACAACGCCTCCCAGGATGGCAGCGCCGAGATGGTGGCCCAGACCTTCCCCCAGGTGCGCCTCATCCGCTCCCCCGTCAACGGCGGCTACGCCTACGCCAACAA
>WFUY01000347.1 GCA_015484715.1 Thermoflexales bacterium
GATGTGTATAAGAGACAGGTCGTCCGGTGGCGCAGACGCCCGACGACGCCGGGGGGCAACTCGGCCTCCTCCACCTCCTCCGCTTCGGCGACGGGGACGGCCTCGTACAGGACCAGGCTGCCGCCCAGGTAGGCGAGACGGTGGCGGACGCGGAAGCCGGTCTGGGTCAGCAGGGCCTCGAAGTCGCGCAGGGCGTGGGTGGTGGTGCGGGTGAGCAGCCAGGTCAGCAGCACCAGCGGGAGCCGGACGAGGACGTAGAGCAGGCGGGCGAGCCGGGAGGTGGGCACCACCTCGTCGGCGATGAGCAGGCGACCGCCGGGGGCCAGCAGCCGGGCGCAGGCCTCCAGGACGTAGCGCTGCTCGTCGGGGGGCAGCTCGCTGAAGACAAGGGTGGAGACGATCCGGTCGAAGCTGGCGGGCGGGAAGCGCTCGCCGATCAGCGCCGCCTCCAGGGGCAGCAGCGTCACCCGCCCCTCCAGCCCCTGGGCCTCGACCTTCTTGCGGGCCTCGGCCAGCATCGCCGGGGAGACGTCAATGGCGGTGACCCGTGCGCCCCGGGCGGCCATCAAGGTGGCCAGCGTGCCCGTGCCGCAGCCGATCTCCAGCACCCGGGTGCCCTCGCCCACGTACCGGCGGGCGATCTCCCCCTGGAGGGTCTGGAGCCGGCCCAGGGTGAGAAGCCGGATGCCCCGGTCGTAGTCGCGGGGGCTGGTCTCCAACCACTTCATAAAGACGGTGGCCATCGCTTACTCCTTGGCTTTCAGACCGTCCAGCAACAGGCGGACGGCCACCTCTCCGACCTGGGGGAGGTCCACCGCCTGGGGGTCCACGGCCCACAGGAGGAAGAGCCCTTCAAAGAGCCCGATGAAGGTGATGGCGACCTTCTCCGCATCCACAGGGTGGAACTCCCCTCGCTCTACGCCCTGCCGGATGAGATCGGCCATCGCCTCCCGGTAGGTCTGGAAGTAGCGCTGCAGGGCATGGCGCACGGACTCCTGGCGGGCAGCGACGGCGTAGAACTCGAAGGCGATGGGCAGGAGGAGGGAGAGGCGCCGCATATAGGCCGCCATCCGGCGGGTCAGGTCCAGCAGCCGGTCGCTGACCGGCCCTTCGGCGGTGCGGACGGCCTCCAGGTCCTTCATCTCCCAGGCGAAGATGCGGTCCAGGAGGGCGGCGATGATGGCGTCCTTCCCCTTGTAGTACCAGTAGAGGGCCCCTTTGCTCAGGCCGGCCTCCTGGGCGATGTCGTCCATCCGGGCTTTGTGAAAGCCCAGCCGGGCGAAGACGTTGATGGCGGCGTCGAGGATCTGGTCCTTGCGCTGCTCGCTGACGTCGGGACGAGGGCTCATAGGGGGCTCCTGATAATTGACTGACTGGTCGGTCAGTTATCAGTATAGCACAAAGGAGGAAGGGTGTCAAGGGGGAAACGTCGCGGTGATTACCCACAAGGGAGCGAGAGGGTGGTCCGTAGCAGGCCGTCCACGAATTTCTCACAAATGCACGAATGAGGCGGTCCTTCATTCGTGTATTCGTGCCCCATTCGTGGACGGCTCGTCTCCCCTATCTCCAAGGGTAATCACCGGGGAAACGTCGCCGTTCTCGGAGACGGTCAGCACCTCGACCTCGTCCAGCAGGAAGCCGGTGTCCAGCACGAGGTCCGGGCTTTCCAGGGGGGTGTTGGAAACGGTCGTACCCACCCTGCCCAAGGCTCAAGGACGTACCCAGGCATGCAAATACCCTGCGCCCAGGGGGCGGGTCTCCTCACCTTCCGTCCTCACGAGCGTCAGGGTGGGTTCCGCTGTCTCTCCCTCTTGCTTGATCGTGTTGACGGCAACCCATTGACCGTCGGGGGACAGCGCCCCACGAACCTCATCCGCCTGGGCCAGCAGCCGGGCCTGGCCCTTCCCCACGTCCAGGAGCCAGAGCTGACGCTGCTGTTGCCCTGCCCCCTGAAACAGGCTGAGGACGAGCCCAAAACGACCATCCCCAGAACACTCCAGGACAAACGGCATCCCAGCCTCCTTGCCGGAGAGCGCCATGTCCTTCGCCTCGCCGCTCTCCAGATTCAGGAGGGTGTAGTGGCGCTCTTCGACCTCTAACGCCTGTTCTGCAAACAGCATCTGGCGGGTTGGGGCGTTTTGACAGGGAATGGGATAGTCGGGTGGCAGGTTGTCCAACGGTTTCACCGTGCCCTCGGTCAGGTCTATCCAGTACCAGACCATCGTTTCCTCACGCTTGTAGCCAAAAACCAGCTTCGTGCCATCGGACGAAAACTGGAGCTGCGCCGGAGGGTCATAGGGAAGCAGTTCCTCTCTGGTCCCGTCGTCAGTGTTCAGGAGAAAGAGCGCATCCTCACCCCGGACGAAGAGTTGGTTGTCGCGCGGGCCAAAGGCCACATCGAGGAGAGGCGAGTCGGCGGTGAAGACGACCTCCGATTCGGAGCCATCCACCGCTTCCACCACAATTCGGTGTTCTCCTACCTCTCGATCGAACTCAATGTAGACGATTTGACGACCATCGTTGGAAAATCTGACGTTCCATGCATCCAACCTTCGGGCATCCTCAGGAGACGAGGTAGGGACCAGCCAGAACCCTTTGTCGCCGGCCAGGGCCAGATAAGCGTCATCGGGGGAGAAGCGGCCAAAGAAAACGAGGCGGTCATATACCAGATCCGTGACCTGCCCAGTTTTCAGATCGGCAAGATACGCCAGGTTGCCCCGAACATCGCCCAGCACCGTCCATCGCTTGCCGTGGGCCCAACTAAAGCCGAGATGGTTAGGATATAACTGGCGACCATCCTGGGGCAACAGGTCCAGTTTCTGGGCCGTGCCATCCCGCGCGTCCACCAGATAGACCGCGCCATCCTCGGTGAAGAACAGAGCCCGGTAACTGGTTTGCGTGGCCACCCCCTTCATGCGCAACGGGCCGGATAAGGGGATCCGACGCTGCTCATCGCCGTTCACGTTAACCACGACCAACTCCAGGGCCGGCTGTCCGGCCTCGTCCGCCGGCTGGTACAGAATCAGGCCCGGCGATGACTTTCCGCCGCAGGCTGCCAGGAGCAGCACACCGAGGACCAACAAGGTTCTTCCCACCCATCGTCTGTTGAGCATGGCATCCTCTCTTTCCAATCTCCCCTTCCCGTTCATCCACCCCAGGAAGTCGCTCGACCGTATCGAGAGCTTACCACAATTCTCGAAACTTGTCGAGATTCCGTAGCCAGGCAAAAGCAGCCCTGAACGAAAGGGCTCCCACGCAGAGCGTGGGAGCAGGGACAAAGGAGAGAAAAGCCCAGCACCGCCGTAAACCGGCGGTGCTGGGCACGTACTGACCTGGAAACCCCGGTGCTGGGCAGGCACCGGCCTGAGCGCCGGCGCCGGGGAACTATCCGGCGATGCTGTACTCGTACTGGCCGCGCACCGGCTCGTTTTCGGCGTAGCGGCGGAGGCGGAAGAGATGAGGGTCGAAGGTGGGGTCCGACGCGCCGGTGACCATATCGGCCACCATCACGCCCACCGCCGGGCCGAGCTTGAAGCCGTGGCCACTGAAGCCGGCGCAGATGTAGAAGCCGCTTCCCTCAATCAGCTCGTCCACCAGCGGGTGCCAGTCGGGAGTGATGGCGTAGAGGGCCGCGTAGCCGCCCCGGCTCTCGCTTTGCTCCATAATCGGGTAGCGGCGCACCAACTGCTCGCCGATGGTCAGCACGAACTCGTCATCCACCCACTCCTTGTAGCCGTCGGGGTCCACGACGTTGTCGGCCTCCGAGGGGTCAATCAGCCCCACCAGCGTCAGCGCCCCCGTCTCGGGGCGGAAGTAGGTGGCGTAGATGAAGTCGGCGACGACGGGATGGGGGGCCTCGTAGCCGGCCGGACGCCGGAAGAAGGCCACCTGC
>WFUY01000348.1 GCA_015484715.1 Thermoflexales bacterium
CCTCCAACTTAGGATACGTTGCCATAGGGCTCAGTGCTCAAGCAAGACCCAGATTCCCGGGGTCTCCGCGCGGCGATCCTCCCTTTGGGATGTCCCCGGCGAGGCGAGCACGTTGTCTCTCAGAGAGCCCTATGTTCCGCCGGCCATAGCGTGGCCTGTGGAGAGGTGGTGAGCGGTCGGGCGGTTGGCGAATGGGGTGGAAACCCACCGATCTTCCCTTGTCTCCCCTGTAGATACGATGGATATGGGGGTAGCCCCCACCGAATAATGGGTAATTCTACCCACAAAAAGTGACATCCATCACAATGTGGCGGTGACATCCCTCACTATCCCTTGGTCCGGCTATCCTCTATACTGGGCCTTGAGGCGCCACCCCAGGCCCGTTACCTGTAGCAGGAGGAGCGTGTTATGAGACGTCAGGGGCTGTTCATCCTTGGGGCGTTGTTGTTGATGGCGCTCCTGGTCGTAGCCTGTGCCGGCCCTCAGGGACCCGAGGGACCGCCCGGTCCGGCAGGACCGCCGGGGCCGGAAGGGCCTCAGGGTCCTCCAGGCCCCCAAGGCCCTCCAGGGCCTCAAGGACCGCCAGGGCCACAGGGACCACCAGGAGAGGCCGCCGCTGCCGAGTACGTCGGGAGCGACGTTTGCGCTTCGTGCCATGAGGAGATTTATGATGTCTTTATGAAGTCGGGCCACGCCTGGAAGCTGAATCCGGTCGTGGACGGCAAGCCCCCGGAGTACCCCTTCACCGAGGTCCCAGAGCCGCCGGAAGGCTACACCTGGGATGACATCGCTTACGTCATCGGGGGCTACAACTGGAAAGCCCGGTTTATTGACAAGAACGGTTACATCATCACCGGCCCCGACGAGAATGCCACGACCCAGTACAACTTCGCCAATCCCGAGGTGGGCAAGGAAGCCGGCTGGGTGGCCTACCATCCCGGCCAGGAGAAGCCCTACAATTGCGGGCCCTGCCACACCACCGGTTACAAGCCGGAGGGCCACCAGGACGGCCTGGAGGGGATCGTCGGCACCTGGGCGGAGCCGGGCATCAAGTGCGAGCGGTGCCATGGCCCAGGCAGCCTGCACGTCGCCAACCCCTATACCGTGCGCATGGTCGTGGACCGCGATTCCGAGCTGTGTGGTGAATGCCATCTGCGGGGCTCGCCCGAAGCGGTCAACGCCAAAGGTGGCTTCATCCAGCACCACGAGCAATACGAGGAGCTCTTCCAGAGCAAGCATATCACCCTGCGGTGCGTGATCTGCCACGACCCCCACGCCGGAGTGGTGCAACTGCGCAAAGCGGGCGAGCAGACCACACGCACCCAGTGTGAGAACTGTCACTTCCAGGAGGCCAAGTACCAGAACTCCGAGGTACACAAGGCCGTGGGGGTGACCTGTATTGACTGCCATATGCCGCGCATCGTCAAGAGTGCCTGGGGGGACGCCGAGAAGTTCACGGGGGACATCCGCACCCATATGATGGCCATTGACCCGGATCAGATCGAGCAGTTCACCGAAGATGGCAAGACGGCGCTGTCGCAGATCGGGCTGAACTTCGCCTGCCGCCATTGCCACGTCGAAGGGGGGAAGGCGACCCCGAAGACCGACGATGAACTGCGCGAGAGGGCAACAGGCTATCACGCCCGGCCTTAGACCGACCGATCCGGATCGTTGCCAAGAGCACGTCTGCGGGCCGGGGACTGCCTCCCGGCCCGCATTCCCATCTGGGCTCGCCGTCCAGCAGCGCAGGATAGTGGGTGGATAACAATGAAGCGGTTTGCCGTGCTCCCAGGTCTGGTGGGGCTGGTTCTGGTGAGCCTCGCCCTCGTAGCCGCCCCCACAGCGGCTCAGCCGGCCCGGCCCACCCCGTCGGTCCCAAATGTGGGTGATGAAACCTGCCTGGCCTGTCACGACACACCGGGGTTGCAGATCACGCTCCCCTCGGGGGAGCCCCTCTACCTGACCGTGGACCGGGTGATCTACAAGACCTCGACCCACGGGCGGCTGGGCTATGCCTGCGTCCAGTGCCACACGGATATTGGCGAGTTCCCTCATCCGCCCCTACAGGTGACCAGCCGGCGGGAGTTCACGTTGAAGCTGTACCGGTCCTGTGCTCGGTGCCACGAGGACAAGTACGAGGCCACCCTGGACAGCGTTCACCAGGCCGCCCTGGCTGCAGGCCACCCGGAGGCTGCCGTCTGCACCGACTGTCACGGGGCCCACAACATCGGGCCACCGGACAAACCGCGCAGCCGCATCTCCCGAACCTGCCGCCGCTGCCATTCCCAGATCTATGACCTGTATGAGAAGAGCGTCCACGGCGCGGCGCTGATTGACGAAGGGAACCCTGATGTCCCCTCTTGCACCGACTGTCACGGGGTGCACAGCGTCGAAGGACCCTCCACCAGCCCGTTCCGCCTCTTCTCACCACAGATCTGTGCCCGCTGCCACGCCGATCCGAAGCTGATGGGGCGCTATGGCATCAGTACCGACGTCTTCGATACCTACGTCGCCGACTTCCACGGCACCACCGTCATCCTCTTCGAGGCCATTGCCCCGGATCAGGAGACCAACAAGCCGGTCTGCATTGACTGTCATGGCGTGCACGACATCCAGACGACGGACGATCCGGAGAGCCGGGTCATTAAGGAAAACCTGCTTGCCACCTGCCGGAAGTGCCATCCTGATGCCACGGCCAACTTCCCTACCGCCTGGCTCAGCCACTATCGGCCCAGTCCCGAGCATGCACCGCTGGTCTACTTCGTCAACCTGTTCTACGAGATCCTGATCCCCACGGTGATCGGGGCAATGGTGATCTTCAACGCTACCGACATCTACCGACGGGTTGTCTGCCGCCTTCGGGAGCGCCGCCATGGGTGAGGTTCGTAAGTACCTGCGTTTCCCGCTCTCCTACCGCCTTGAGCACGGGGTGCTTATGCTCAGCTTCACGGTCCTGGCCATCACCGGCCTGGTCCAGAAGTACGCCGGCACCGGCATCGCCGAAGGGATCGTGGCCTTGATGGGGGGCATCGAGCGCGTGCGCATCACGCATCGGGTCGCCGCCATCGTCCTGATGATCGAGACGGTCTACCACGTGGGGGCTGTGGGCTATCGCCTCTTCGTACACCGCGCCCGCCCTACAATCCTCCTGACGCTGGACGATGGGCGCATCGCGCTCCAAATGCTGCTGTACAACCTGGGCCTGCGGAAGGAACGCCCCCTTCAAGGTCGCTACACAGTAGAAGAGAAGATCGAGTACTGGGCCGTGGTCTGGGGAACGCTGATTATGGCGGTCACAGGGTTTATGATGTGGAACCCCATCGCCACCACGCGCCTCTTGCCTGGGGAGTTCGTCCCGGCGGCCAAGGCGGCCCACGGCAACGAAGCCCTTCTGGCCGTGCTGGCCATCCTCGTCTGGCACGTCTACCACGTGCACCTCCGCCACTTCAACAAGAGCATCTTCACCGGCTACCTCACCGAAGAGGAGATGCGGGAAGAGCATCCCCTGGAGCTGACCACGGTGGAGACGAGGGCCGCTGTGGAGAGCCCCAGGGTACTGGCCCGGAGGCGCTGGGCCTTCTTCTCCATCTACGGCACGCTGGCAGCCGCCATGTTGGTGGGCATCTACCTCTTCGTCACTTTCGAGGAGACGGCCATCACGACGGTACCGCCGCCGGAACAAGTGGTGATCTACGCACCGCTGACGCCGACGCCTCTGCCGACGCCGTTGCCTACCCCCACGCCGCTGCCTCAAGTGGCCGCCTCCTGGAAGGGGGGTGTGGCCGTGCTGCTCCAGGAGCGGTGTGGCAACTGCCACAACAGCACGGCCAGGTTGGGTGGCCTGGACCTCAGCAGCTACGAAGGAGTCCTGGTGGGCGGTGCCAGCGGCCCGGTCATCGTTCCGGGTGATCCCGCAGCCAGCCTGCTGGTGGTCCGGCAGGCGGCGGGGGACCATCCCGGCCAGCTCAGTGGTGAAGAGCTGGCCCTGATCCGCCAGTGGATTCAGGCGGGTGCACCAGAACAGTGAGGGTGATGGGGAGTCGAGGACGAGAGGAGAAGGACGATGGGTCGTATCCGGCAGGTGTTACGCAGCCTCTTCTTTCCCCCGCCAGGGACCCGGCTATGGCGGTGGTTATTGCCCTACGCCATCCTGGGCGTGATGACCCTGGTGGTGCTGATCCTCGGCGCGTATAGCTGGGAGTACACCAACTCCCCGGAGTTCTGTGGCACAGCCTGCCACACCATGCCTCCCGAGTACACCGCCTACCTGGTCTCACCCCACGCCCGGGTGAAGTGCGTCGAGTGCCACATCGGACGCAGCTTCATCGCCACCCAGATTTCACGCAAGGCTGGGGACATTGAGCACATCGTCTCCTTGGCTTTCCGGCGCTACGAGTTCCCCATCTACGTCAGGACGATGCGGCCGGCGCGGGAGAGCTGCGAACGCTGTCACTACCCGGAGAAGTTCTCCGACGACAGCCTGCGCGAGATCAAGCGCTTCCGCGACGACCGGGACAACACGCCCTACAGCATCTACCTCACGCTGAAGACGGGCGGTGGCAGCAAGCGCCAAGGACTGGGAAGGGGCATCCACTGGCACATCGAAAACCCCGTCTACTACCTGGCCCTGGACCCCGATGAGCAGGTGATCCCCTACGTGCGGGTGGTGGGCGACGATGGGTCCGTCACCGAGTATGTGGATGTCGAGGCCGACATCAACCCGGCGGAGGTAGACCCGGCCGACCTGAAGGAGATGGACTGCATCACCTGTCACAACCGCATCACCCACCTGATCCGCCCGCCTGACGATATTGTAGACCAACTGATGGCGCGCCGAGTGATCTCGCCGGAGATCCCGGAGATCCACCGCAAGGCCGTCGAGGCGCTCAGCACCCGTTACGACTCCATCGAGATAGCGATGAACGCCATTGCCGGCCTGATGGGCTACTATCAGACCTACTACCCGGATTTCTACGCGGCCAACCGGGATCAGATCGAGGCGGCCATTGCAGCCCTGCAGGAAGCCTACCGACAGAGCGTCTTCCCGGAGCAGAAGGCCGATTGGACCACCCACGTCAACGAGATTGGTCACAAGTACTCACCCGGCTGTTTCCGTTGCCACGACGGCAAGCACTTGAACGCGCAACAAGAGGCCATCCGGCTGGAGTGTAACCTCTGTCACTCGATCCCCGTGGTGGTCGGCCCCAACGACTTCGTCGCCAGGATCGAGATCAGCCGGGGGCCGGAGCCTAAGTCCCACCTGCACGCCAACTGGATTGGCCTGCACCGCGACATCTTCGACGACACCTGCGCCAACTGCCATACCACCGAGGACCCCGGAGGGACCAGCAACGTCTCCTTCTGCTCCAACAGCGCCTGTCACGGTACGGTGTGGGAGTACGCTGGCCTGGATGCGCCGGAACTGCGCAAAATCCTGGCCCAGCAGGTCCCCCAGATTGCCC
>WFUY01000349.1 GCA_015484715.1 Thermoflexales bacterium
GGGCAGCGGCCAAGGCCAACGAGACCTTCGAGCGCCGGGCCGACGTGATCACGGGAACAACCGAACTCTGACCGGAGAGGAGGGTGCATTATGCCACGAGTGATTGACGTTATCGAGTTCATGGATGAGACAGGAGAGGAGATGGTCCACCGAATCCCGGAGCGAGGGCCGGGGGATTTTCGCATCGGCTCTCAGGTGATCGTCCGGGAGAGCCAAGCAGCCGTTTTCTTCCGGGATGGGAAGGCTTACGATGTCTTCGGACCAGGACGCCATACCATCACCACGGCCAACCTGCCGTTGCTCAGCGGCCTTCTGGGGCTGGCCACCCGAGGACGCCCCATCTTCCAGGCTGAGGTCTACTTCGTCAGCACCCGCCAGTTTCTCGACCAGAAGTGGGGAACACCGGAGCCCATCACCCTCCGGGATAGCGATCTGGGGATGGTGCGGCTGCGAGCCTTTGGCACCTATGCGATGCAGATTAAGGACCCTCAGCTCTTCGTCAACCGGATTGTGGGAACCCAGGGGTTCTACGAGACCCGCCAGATCGAAGGGTTCCTGCGGGGGATCATCGTCAGCAAGCTGACCGACCTGTTGGGAGAGATCGGGAAGTCCATCTTGGACTTGCCGGCCCTCTTCGAAGAGATCGGCGCGGGCCTCAAGGCCAAAGCTCAGGATGACTTCGCCGCCGTGGGCATTGACTTGCGGGCCATCTACATCAACTCCATCAGCCCCACGGAGGAGACGGCCAAGGCCATCGAGGAACGGGCGGCGATGGGGGCCATTGGCGACATGCAGCGCTACATGCAGTTCCAAGCAGCCCGAGCGATGCGGGATGCGGCCCAGCAGCCCGGCGGTGTTGCCGGCGCCGGGGTCGGACTGGGCGCGGGCGTTGGGATGGGTGCGGCGATGGCCCAGATGATGGCCCAGTCTATGCAGCAGCCGGCTCAACAGCAGCCGGCCCAACAGCAACCCCAAACCCAGAGCGGTGGCGTCACCGACATTGCCAAGATCCAGGAGGTGCTGGACAACCTGGATATGCGGCTGGCTGCCGGCGAGATCAGCGAGGAGACCTACAACCGGCTCTACGCCAAGTGGGAAGCCAAGCTAAAGGAATTGGGAGGCTGAGTCGAAGGATCGGCTCTTGGATGCAGGGGCGGGCTTGCTACCCGCCCCTGCTGGTTTGTCAAAGCAGGGGGGGGTTGCTATAATCCTTTCGTTCGCCTGGCAAGAGCCCCTCGCTGACGTGTTGCTACCTCTCCGGCTGCTGGCTGGGCGCTGAACCGCTTGATGGAGCGGAGAAAGCTCTCCTTTGCCCGCCGGCGCAGCCAATGGTGGCCTGCGGGAGAGCGTCGCTGGTGTGGAAAAGCCCTCGAGTGGCCCAGGGCCTTCTGAATGGGAAAGGGAGGTCGTGGGGCGAAAGGAGAGGGAAATTTGATTGCAGACCGGTTGGGGCAGGAAGAGGAAGTGGCGCTGACCGCTTCCTCGGAACTCAGGCAGAAAGACCTGGATGCTCTGCTGATCTACAACCCCACGGCTGGTCCTCGCGATGTGCGGCGGGAGTTGGATCGGGTCATCGGCTACCTGGAGCGTCGAGGATGGCAGGTGGCCCTGCGGGAGACGACGAAGACAGGAGATGCGACTCTCTTCGCCCAGGAGGCAGTGGCTGCGCGCTGCAAGGCCGTCTTCGTCGCCGGCGGTGACGGCACCATCAACGAAGTCGTCAACGGACTGGTCGGAAGCTCGGTGGCAATGGGCGTGCTCCCCGTGGGCACGGGGAACGTCTGGGCCAAGGAACTGGGGCTGCCGACCTACACGCTCACCCATCCCGGTCGGCTGGTGGAGGCTGCCCAGCGCCTCTCCGACGGTGACGTGCGTTGGGTGGACGTAGGAAGGGCGGGCTCCCGCTACTTCCTGCTCTGGGGAGGCGTCGGGATAGATGCTGAGGTCACCTTCTTCCTGGAACCCCGCCCCCGCCGCACCAAGCGTCTGGGAGCACTGGCCTACTTGGTCGCCGGCCTGATGGTCGCCCGCGATTTCCAAGGGGTGCGCACCACCGTCATCGTGGACGACCGGACCATCCGCACTCGCACCATCCTCATCCTGGTGAGCAACATCCA
>WFUY01000350.1 GCA_015484715.1 Thermoflexales bacterium
CCCCTCGTTAGGGCTTATCAACGCTTTAACCTTGGAGGTCTCCGAACACCGGAAAGCAATCCTGAAAGGCGACATGCCCACCTTTTCGTGGACATCTAGGGGGGATCGCCGATTTGTGGGAGAACCAAAGGGATGGTATAATCGCCTCCAGGGAACAGACCAGTGGGAGGTTGGATGCTCTCGGAAGACCGGTGGAGGACCGGCTTCGGGGTGCGGCCAGCGCAGGAATGGGGAGGAGAGAGGATTGCGTCTGCGAAAGGTGGAAATCCACGCAGCAAGTGCCCGCCTGACCCGCCCCTTCACGATGATGGACCTGGCCTACGTAGGAGATATGGCGGTCAGCATCTACCTGTGTCACGGTGTTCTGGCCTGGCACAAGCATATAGACCACGATGAACTCTTCCTGGTCCACGAGGGGATCATCCGGCTGGAGAGCGAGTGGGGCTCGGTGACGCTCCAGCCCGACGAGATGGCCGTGGTTCCCAAAGGTGTGGTGCACCGATCGAGCTCCGCCTTGCCTTCCTTGGTCCTGCTGATCAGCCCCCGCTTCGCCGTGGACCGCAAGAACGGGCAGCGCCGGCTGGTGGCGCTGGACGGGGAGCTGCACAAGGTGAGCCTGCCTCGGGTGCGCTCACAGCGAGATCCCCTGGGCTGGACGGACGTGGGGACCATCGAGGACTTCACCGTGGCCGTGGCCGCCGGTCAGGGCAGGCTCGCGCCCCAGCCCACGAGCAGCCAGACGCTCCTCATCGCCCTGCGGGGGCGGGCCGGCTTGCAGGTGGACCAGGAGTGGCTGGAGCTGGGGACCGGGGAGCTGATCGTCATCCCCCGCGACGCCTGGATGGGCCTGACCGTCTGGGAGGAAGCGCTGGTGCTGCGGGTGGCCCGGTAGCCCTGAAGGGCCTAGCCCTCTGCCAGGAGAGAGGCCCGGCACCAAGAAGGGAGCCGGACCTCTCGACTACTTCGTCGCCACGAAGTCGGGGCTCACGGCATCGCTGTAAGGGATCGGCTTCTCGATCAGCCCCTTCTCCAGCAACCAGTTGACCACATCCTCCCACTCCCCCTCGCTGGTGATCTCCCCCTGGGGGAAAAGCGGCATCTTGTAGGTGCCTTGGATGGAAGGCGGCACCCGTCCCACCTCGATCAACAGGTCCTCGTAGGCCTCTGGGTTGGCATTCAACTCCGCCACCGCCTTGTTCCAGGCCACCATGAACTTGCGCACCGTGTCAGGCTTTTCCCTGAGCGCCTTCACGTGAAAAGCGAGCACGCTCTGAGAGTACTGAGTGTACCGGCTGTCGTCCACGATCAGATGGGCTCCTCCGGCAATGGCCCCCTGGGCCAGCGGATCGGGCAGGGTGGCCGCCTGAATCTGCCCATTCATCAACTGCTCGAAACGGACGGGGATCGCGCTGACCTCCTGGATGGCGATCTGGTCAGGGCTCAGGCCACTGGCCGTCAGCAGCCGGTCGGTGAGGTACTCGATGATGGTGTTCTGACTGATGCCGATGGGCACACCGGCCAGGTCCTGAACCGTCTGGATCCCGCTTCCGGGCGCGGCCAGAATGCGGAACTGAGGGGCATCGGGATAGGCGCGCCGAGCGATGGCCACCACCTGGATCTGGACCTGCTCCCGGTTGAAGAGGCCGATGGAGATCAGATCGGTGAGCATCCCATCAATCTCGCCCGCCTGCATCAGGGCATCCCGTTCCTGGGCGCTCTTAACCGGCACCAGTTCGACTTGGATCCCCTGCTCTTCAAAGTAGCCCTTCTGATCGGCGATGTGGAAGGGCAGGATGTCCAGGATGGGCAACAATCCCATCCTGAGGCGGGTCTCCTGGGGCCGTCCACCGCAGGCGGTCAGGACGACGGCGAGGACCAAGAGAAGAGAGAGCACAAACGTGTGACGACGCATAGAGGCTCCTCCTTGGCTGAAATCTGGGAATCGCGAGCGGGGGAGAAGTATAACCCAATTCCACGGAGGAGGCAACCGAGGAAAGGCGAGGCAAATGGGACGGCTTATGGGGAGTAGTTGCGCACGACGATGGGCATGTAGATCAGGCGAGCACCAGCACCACCGGCAGCGACCAACGTGCTGATGGGAGACCCGCTGACCGGCTCCACCCCCTCTGCCCAAGCCTGATAGGCCTCGTTGCGCAGGAGGGTTCCCAACGGGGCGCTGACCTCCACCACAAGGGTCAGCGAGCGGACGGCTCCATACCCCGCCATATCAAAAGGCCCCCACACCACCTCGTCCGTGCCCGAAAGCCCACAGGGGGCACCACCACAGGTGCGGTAGCGTGTTCCCGGTGGCAGTTGATCCTCCACAAAAGTGGAGTTCGCCGGGTCCCCATCGTTACGTACCCGAAGCGTGTAGGTCAGCAGGCCACCGGCGATGGCCGGGCTGGGCCAGGCCGTCTTAGAGAGGTGAAGCTCCGGACGGCTGATCTGGGCCGTCACCGGACGGCTGCCCCACAGTTCGGGAACCCCGGCAGCCGAGACGCCGTACTGGGCATTGGTGATCACCGTCCCGCCGGCCAGCTCCGTGACGACGCTGACGACGAGGGTCAACCAGAGGTAACTCCCCCCACCCGGCATCGTGGGGACCTGCCAGACGACCTGATCTCCATCCAGTGTGCAAATAGCCCCAGGGCAGGAGCCGCCATCCAAAGGTGAGAGCGCCCCGCTGGCCGTGGGATGCAGTGCACAGCCACAGTCCAGAAA
>WFUY01000351.1 GCA_015484715.1 Thermoflexales bacterium
CGCACGTGTTGAATGACATCGCTCTCCCGCAAACTCGCCTCGAACTTCCCGGCCACCGTGCGCGGGTGTTTGCCTCCTTCCTCAAGCAGCAGTTGCTCCACGATTTTCTGTGGCGTGACCTCTACGCCCACGATGGCTTGCCCCGGTTCCGGTTCCTTTGATGGTACACCGGGTCTCTTGCCCTCGGGGTAGGTGATGGTCACCTTCTCCGCCTCGCCGGTCGGACCGCGTTCGACCCGAGCAAAATCGGCGTGGTAGAGCATGGCTTTGGAGTGCTCATCGAGACCATAGGGCGTCTCGCCGAAAAAGTTGCGTCCCTTGTGGCCTTCGATATAGAGTTGCTCCTCTTTGCAGAGCTCTTTCAAAGCCGCCGTCACCTGAGAAGCATCGGACACCATCGGGTAACGGCGAATGGTGTAAAAATCGCTGTAGAGCAGGTCGGCCCGCAACCCCTTCGGGCCTCGCTCACGCAGCACTTCCAAGACCTTCTCCTTGATCCGGGCAATGTCACTGACAGCCCGCTCCAGCAGCTTCGCGGTATCGGCTTCGACCTGGATTTTGCGCACGGCTTCCTGCTCGACCCGTTGACCATCCGGCCCCTCGCTGACCATGACCGCTACCTTGGGCCAGAACCCAAAACGAGCTTTGAGACGTTCCTTCAGCTCCTTGAGTTCTTCATCAATGATGTCTTGCACCTTGGCAGCGCGCTCCTTGCTGACATCCCTCTTGATTTCCTCGCCGCCGATGATTCGACGCGCTTTATCTATCAGGCCTTGATCCTTGCGTAGATCTCCGGCCAACGGCGCTAGCACCACCATACGGTTCTGATAGCGATGGCCATGATAGATGGCGTACACGTCCTGGTCCGTCTCCAAGGCACGCAGCGAAACCACAACTTTGAGATGGCGGTCATCAGGGATATCATCAATCTCGTAGACGTAGGTATTGCCTCCCAGAACCTCTTTGGCCAGCACCTGAGCGATGCGTTCGATAGCGGCTTGCTCGGAGACGTCACGCGCGCGGTTCTGGACAACGGCGAAGATATTTTCCTCGATGCGCACGGCATACCGGCCATTGAGCTTGTGCAGATGCCAGGCTTGTCCTAACAGTCGGTTTAAGCCTAGCAGCACATCGTTAGGATTGATCTCCGGTGTGGTCACCCCCATCACGATCTCAGTTTCACTAGCACCGACCTGCTGCTCACGGTTGATGGAGTACAGCAGCACAGTGGATAGGATCTCGCGACCGTATTCAATGTGATCTACCCGCTCAATGTCGCGGACGGTGGCTTCAACCAGAGCCCGGTCCAGAACTACCAACTCATCATCAAAACGCGCTGCATCTACGGCCGATGCAAGCAGGATGGGGGTATTGGCCGCCTGTTCGCGCAGGACGGTGGCCAGCAGGTAGAGAATGCCCCGGGTGTTGGCGTAGTTGGAAGCCGTACTGTAGCGCTCAAACAGTACCTGCAACAGTTCGGGATGCAGCGGGTAGAGCCTGGCCATGCGGGCGCGATAGCTCTCATAATCCCCCATAGGCACGGCGATCTGGCGTTCCCGGTACAGCGCAATGAAACGATCTACCACCTGGGCCGCTTTTTGCCGGTCTATGCGTTCAAATAGACGATAGAGCAAAATCTCTTCACGGTCGGCAGCGGTGCTCAGGTTGATGGAGAGAGGTCCAGTGCGATCAATCACATCTACAATGTCAGGATTTTCGCGTATTAGTGAGAACAACACCATCAGAGGCACATCGGGTTCATTGGCTAACTCCAGCAAGTGCTGAAGAAACGTTCGATTGGCAGCTCGCGAGGTCTCAGCCATGCTGCCTTGTTGAGGCAAGATCGTCTCGTACCAGTTTTCGATCTCGTCAATAATAATGACAACCGATCGGTTGCCGAGGGCCTGTCGAATCTGGGGAATAGTGGGGTAACGCTTGATCAAGTGCAGTACGTCCTCAGCTCCAAGTCGCTGAAAAATGGGTTCCCACAGGTTGTCGTAGTCCACCCGCGCCGTGTGAAGCACGATCACAGTGAGGTTCTCGGGTATGGACAGCGGCTCATCATATCCATGACGCTCTAGCCACTGAGCCGCCAAGTCAGGATGAGTTAGCGTGTGATACAGAGCCAACAACTGGTGAGACTTGCCGGACCCGTAGCCCCCAGTGAAGACCAGGCTGCCGCGCTGATCCTGGCCGGTTAGTTTGTAGCGGATCTGGTCCAATGCCATCCTCAGCGCATCGGTGAGATAGGTGCGGGCGAAGACATCGGCCGGATTTTTCTCCAGAGCGGGTTTGTCCTCCAGTACTTTGTACAGCTGGACAACGCCATAGATCCGGCCGCTTTTGACCTCTTCGCTGAGGATAGTGGCATCTTTGATGGTTGGAACCATTGTTCCCTCTCCTGTTCCCCGAGATGATGCGTTTTTAAGACTCATCAAGCGATGCCGCTCATACATCTTAACCATCAAATCCTGTGGCCCCACACCTATGGCTCGTATTGGCTCTGACAGGTTCCCCAGACTATGCTGAGCCGTCCCCGAAGGTAATTGAGCCAGCAAAATCGCCCTACTCTCCAAGGCAGATCTCGAAGCTCACTTTCGCCTCCAGCACAGAACGGGAGGGCAGCGTACCCGTCAACAAGAGCCGAAGTAAGCTTGGGTTACCGCACTCGATCTTCCGGAGTTGTTGCAGCTTTTCCTGGAGCCACCGAAAGGCATCCTCTCCATCACAGTGAGTTTTAAGTTTACACTGGACCGTCCGCAAGGTCAACCGCCATACATACGGTGATTACCCATATCTCAGGAATCTGCCCGGCCCGCCCGGACCTGGAAGGTCCGGGCTGAGAGAAACAAAGCCCTAACGGGCTGTCTCGCAGCCCCCGGAGGGGGCTTTCCCCTTCTCAGCCGGGCGGTTTAGCGCCCGGTGTCGACTTATGGGTAATCACCGGCCATACATCTTCTTATCTATCGTGCTCTAGCTGTACTCACCTCCCTCCGACTTCTGACACGCGAGCCCAACGTCTTTCAGGGCCAAAGATCCTCCAGATGCCTTCGGCTCCCATACTTCCCCCTTTGCCGTGGGGAACGGCGAACGCCGCCACTCGCGTATCCCCAACAGCTTGCGCCAGTAATTGAAGGTAACCGGCGACAACAAACGCTCGCCCCGCTCCTTCACAAAGGTGCGGATGCGCGGGCCGCCGTAGGTCCTAAACAGCCAGCGGACCTCGTCCCACGTACCGTGTTCCAGGGTACGCTGGATGATCAAATCCGCATCACGGTCCAGGTCCAGGGTATGGACATCATACTCCTGGAAATAAGGTTGCAGACCGTCGGGAATCTCGCAGCGGCTCATCAGCCCCCCTTCTCCCGGCCACTGATCCCAGACCGTCCACCCATCTGAACGCCGATGGGTCCTCGCCGGCGACCCAGCACCATCCCCGTCGGTGCAGATTGTGAAGGCGCTCGGTACGGACTTCATGGACTCTGGGCGACTCTGGGCAGGCGTGCCATGCTTCTGCCCATTTTAGCACAACCCCCACCGGCCCGCAACCGCATCCGGGCCATCCAGCCCCCCACCGGCGTCCCCTTCGTCTCCAACACGGCGAACGTGCGTGGCTGCATACCACCATCGCCCGCACCAGCGGCGGACCAGGTGTTGTGCCGGCAACGATCGTTTGACAACTCGGACGCTTTGTAGTACAATCTTGCCAACTTCGTCGGACCCACCTGTGAGGAGTCCAATGGCCGAAGAACGGAAGCCGAACGACGCCTACATCCTGCGAGGTAGCTTTTACGCCTACTATTACTTTTTCTCCGGGCGGCGGGAGGTGCTGCTTCGGCCATCGGCGCTTTGACCCATTCACTTTAGAGATTCCCAGGGCGCGGAGCAGCAGGCTCCGCGCCCTCGCTTTTTTCCCGGGTGAGGAGCCGCTGCCCACCGCGCCCCCAGGCCCCCAAGGAGGTGTACCGATGCCCTGTCGAGGCGTTCGGGGCGCGACCACTGCTCGTGAGGACAGCCGGGAGGCGATCCTGGAGGCCACCCGCGATCTCCTCACCCGGATGGTCCAGGCCAACGGCATCGCTCCCCAGGATGTCGCCAGCATCTTCTTCACCGCAACCCCCGACCTGACCGCCGAGTACCCCGCGCTGGCGGCCCGCCAACTGGGCTGGACGGACGCCGCCCTGCTGTGCGCCCAGGAGATGAACGTCCCCCACGGCCTCCCCCGCTGCATCCGCGTCCTGATCCACTGGAACACAGAGACCCCTTCTACTCAGATCATCCACGTCTACATCCGAGGTGCGGAGGTGCTGCGCCCCGATTGGGCCAATGTCTCTGTTCCTGAAGGAGGTGCCCCATGACCACCGTTGCCTTCCAGGGCGAGGAGGGAGCCTACTCCCACGAAGCGATCCATCGGTTCTTCGGCCCCCAGGTCACCCTCCTTCCCTGCGCCAACTTCGCCGCCATCTTCGACGCCGTCGAGGAGGGAGAGGCCGACTACGGCATGCTGCCCATCGAGAACTCCCTGGCCGGCTCCGTCCACCAAGCCTACGACCTGCTCCTAGAGCGGGACCTGCGGGTCTGGGGGGAGGTGATCCTGCGCGTGCGCCACGCCCTGCTGGCCCCGCCCGGCACCACCCTGGCCGACGTGCGCCAGGTCCGCTCCCACCCCCAGGCCCTGGCCCAGTGCGCCGGATACCTGGCCCGCCACGGCCTGGAACCGGTCCCCGCCTACGACACGGCCGGCGCAGCCCGGGAGCTGGCCGCCAATCCGGAGCCGGGCGTCGCCGCCATCGCCAGCGCCCTGGCCGGTCGGCTCTACGGTCTCACCGTCCTGGCCCAGGGGATCGAGGACCATCCCTGGAACTACACCCGCTTCTTCGTCCTGGGCCACGAGGACCCCCCTCGGGCGGAGCACAACAAGACCTCCGTCGTCTTCGCCGTCCGCCACGCACCGGGAGCCCTCTACGCCTGCCTGGGCGAGTTCGCCGAGCGGGGGATCAACCTGACCAAGATCGAGTCGCGGCCCCGACGCAACCGGCCCTGGCACTACATCTTCTACCTGGACTTCGAGGGCCACTGGCAGGACCCCGACTGCGAGAAGGCGCTGATCGGCCTGCTGCGCCGAGCCGTCTTCGTCAAGATGCTGGGCTCCTACCCGGCGGATCGGGGGGAAGAGCAGGAAAAGCGTGACACGTAACCCGCAGTCCACAATACGTAACCTGTGAGACTGTTCACCCTCCCGCAGGTTAGGCGCGTTTCCGACGCGAAACCGCGCTTCAAATAGCCCATCGGGGCTGAAAGCGCCCTCGACCGGTGACCTGCGGGAGGGTAGGCTGAACAGATACACCCGTGAAAGGAGGAGATGATGATCGTGGTGATGAAATCTGGTGCATCAGCCGAGGAGATCGCCCAAGTGATCCGGCGCGTCGAAGAGATGGGGTACCAAGCCCACGTCTCGCGGGGGGAGGAGCGGACCATCATCGGCATCATCGGCGATGAACGCCCGCTGAATCGAGACGCTCTGGAGCGGATGGACGGCGTGGAGAAGACGATGCCCGTCCTGCGCCCCTTCAAGCTGGCCAGCCGGGACTTCCACCCCGAGGACTCGGTCTTCCCCATCAACGGGGTGCGGATCGGGGGACGTCAGGTGATCATCATGGCCGGCCCCTGCTCCGTGGAGAGCCGCTCCCAGATCCTGGAGACCGCCTGGGCCGTGAAGGAGGCGGGGGCCACCGTCCTGCGGGGCGGGGCCTTCAAGCCCCGCACCTCCCCCTACAGCTTCCAGGGGCTGGGCGAGGAAGGACTGCGCTACCTGGCCGAGGCCCGGGAGGAGACCGGGCTGCCCGTCGTCACCGAGGTGATGGCCCCGGAGCAGATCCCCTTGGTGGCCCAGTACGCCGACATCCTGCAGATCGGTGCCCGCAACATGCAGAACTTCGCCCTCCTCCGGGCGGTGGGGAAGTCGGGCCACCCGGCCCTCCTCAAGCGGGGCTTGATGGCCACGATGGAGGAACTGCTGATGGCCGCCGAGTACATCCTGGCCCAGGGCAACCCCCGGGTGATGCTCTGCGAGCGAGGCATCCGCACCTTCGAGACCTACACCCGCAACACCTTCGACATCAACGCCATCCCCCTCCTCAAGCAGTTGACCCACCTGCCCGTCATCGCCGACCCCAGCCACGGCACAGGACGGTGGGAGTTGGTCAGCGCTGTGGCCCGGGCCGCCGTCGCCGCCGGTGCCGACGGCCTCCTCGTCGAAGTGCACCCCCGACCGGAGGAGGCCCTCTCCGACGGCGTCCAGTCCCTCAAGCCGGCCCGCTTCGCCGCCCTCGTCCGGGGAGTGCGCCGCGTCGCCGAGGCCATCGGGCGGGAGGTGTGACGATGGGAGGGGAAGAAGCCAACTTTGGGAACGGGCCGGCCCTCCCGTCGCTCCGGGTCACCATCGTCGGGCTGGGGCTGATGGGCGGCTCCCTGGCCCTGGCCCTGCGCGACCGGGTAGGGTACCTCTGCGGCGTGGACCGGGACGAGGAGACGTTGGCCCAGGCGCTGCGCCGAGGGATCGTGGATTGGGCCACCGCCGACCTGGCCGCCGGCGTCCGGGACGCCCAGGTGGTCATCCTGGCGACGCCGGTGCGGGTCATCCTGGACCTCCTCCCCCGCCTAGGGGGGCTGCTCTCCCCTGGCTGCGCCCTGCTCGACCTGGGGAGCACGAAGGCGGCCATCCTGCAGGCGATGGCCCGGCTTCCCTCCCACCTTCACCCCATCGGCGGCCACCCGATGTGCGGGCGGGAGCGGTCCGGCCTGGCGGCCGCCGAAGCCACCCTCTACGAAGGATGCACCTTCGTCCTGATCCCCCTGGCCCGTACACCGCCGACAGCCCTTGGCCTGGCCCAGCGCCTGGTCCAGGCTGTGGGCGCCCGTCCCCTGGTGATGGACGGCAGCGCCCAAGAGGCCGGCCTCCGCCACGACCGGCTGGTGGCCGCCATCAGCCACCTCCCCTATGCCCTGGCCGTGGCCTTGGCCGCCACCGCCCAGGAGGTAGGCGCAGCAGACCCGCTGCTCTGGGCGCTGGCCGCCTCCGGCTTCCGGGACACCTCCCGACTGGCCGGCTCCGACGTCACGATGATGACCGACATCCTGCTGACCAACCGGGGGGCCGTCCTGGAGATGCTGGACCGGGCCCAGGCCCACCTCGACGCCCTGCGTGAGAAGCTCCTCCGAGAGGATGAGCACGCCCTGCGCTCCTGGCTGGCCTCCGTCCGGGCGCACCGGTCTCCCGAGGCTGCGAAGAGCGTTCTGTAGGCCCCTTCCTCGGCACAGCAAGCCGGTTCTCGTGGGTGTTGAACGCTGGGCAGCAGAGGCGATCACCTCTGCTGCCCGGCGCGATTTTTGACCGGACCGGATCCCCTACCCTTATCGGAGCAAATGGGGTATAATTTCCAGGGCTTCCTCAGAAGGCAAACCTGCCTGACACTCCTGCCCCTGCGGCAGCTACCCACCAGGAGCACTCCTATGGAA
>WFUY01000352.1 GCA_015484715.1 Thermoflexales bacterium
ACTGGCCGAGGCCCAGCATCGGACCGAGGAGCGGCTGGAGGAGCTGGCCGAGGCCCAGCGCCGGACCGAGGAGCGGCTGGAGGAGCTGGCCGAGGCCCAGCGCCGGACTGAGGAGCGGCTGGAGGAACTGGCCGAGGCCCAGCGCCGGACCGAGGAGCGGCTGAACCGGCTGGAGCAGGTCGTTGCGGACCTGGCCGAGGCCCAGCGCCGGACCGAGGAAACCGTCAGGAGACTGACCGAAACCCAACAGCAGATTCTGAAGGACCTGGCAACTCTGCAGACCACCGTTGGGGGCATTAAAGGTCGCCTGTTGGAGATCACCTACCGCCAACGAGCGGGTACTTATTTCGGCCCTCTCCTCCGTCGTGTGCAGGTCTTTGCTCCCCACGAGATCGAGGACGACGTGGAACCCCACCTCACCTGGGAGGAATTCCAGGACCTGCTCCAGCTCGACTGGGTGGTCAAGGGACGGCCCCGGCGGATGGAGAGGGCCCCCTGGGTCTGGCTGGCGTTGGAAGTCTCCTCGGTGGTGGACCGCCGCGACGTGGAGCGGGCAGTGGAGCGGGCCGCACTTCTGCGGAAAGCGGGGCTGCTGGCGCTGCCGGCGGTCGCTGGCGAGCAAGTCACCGAGGGAGGCGAGGCACTGGCCGAGGAGAAGGGCGTGGTGATGGTGATTGATGGATGGACCCGCTTTTGGGAAAAGGCGTGGAAATGGGCCCAGGAAGCCCAACAGGAAGGGTAACCCTCGGAGCGTGAACGGATAATCTTTTGGGTGGCACCGACGCCGGCGAAGCCAACCCGGCAGGGAGACCTGTTGTATGGAGAGGTTCCTGGCCCTCCTGGATGATCTGCGCCGCCTCCATAGGCACCTTGACCTGGCTCAGGTGTTGCCCCAGGCCCTGGCCCTGGTGCGGAGAGCCATCCCCACGGAGGCAGCTGCTCTGGCCCTCCTGGACCCCGACACGGGGGACCTGGTTTTCCAGGCTGCCACCGGCCCCGGCATAGACCAGGTCGTCGGGATGCGTTTTAGTCCCACGACAGGTCTCACGGGTCAGAGTGTCCTGACCAACCACCCGCTGCTTGTTCGTGCTCCTCAGGACGCTCTCCACTTCCATAGCCGTGTGGACAGCCGCCCCCACCTTCCCCTCCGGGAACTGCTCTGCATCCCTCTGAGCGACGCCGAAGAGCGACTGGGCGTGATCCAGTTGCTGAACAGAGTGGACGGCTCCTTCGGTGACGACGATGTGGATCTCCTGAGCCGGCTGGCAACGGAAGTGGTCATCGTCATCCAGAACGCACGCCGCTATGAGAAGGAGCGCCGCCGGCGGCGGGTGGCTGATGCCCTCCTGGCTGTCTCCTCAGCTCAAGCGACCACCGTAGACCTGGAGGCCCTGCTCAACATCATCCTCGAGCAGCTAGGCCGCGTTGTCCCTTACGTGAGTGCTGCCATCTTCCAAGTGGACGAAAGCGGGCAGGGCCGGGTCCTGGCTCAACGGGGCTTTCCCCGTCCCGATATGGCCGAACAGGCCGCCAAGGTTCTGGGCGTGGACACGCGGATGAAGGTGCTCCGCTCCACAGGCCGCCCGCTGCTCATCGCCGATACCCACCACGACCCTCGCTGGCCTGCCCTGGCCGGCTGGGAGTACGTGCGCTGCTGGATTGGAGTCCCGCTCTTGGATAAACAGCGCTTCATCGGGGTCCTGAGCGTGGACAGCGGGGAGCCGGCCAGCTACGGCGAGGAGGAGATCAGCGTGGTCAGCGCCTTTGCCCAGCAAGCTCTCTTGGCTCTCCAGCGCTTCCACGCCCAGCAGGAAGCCGAGCGGGCCACTGCAGAGCTGGCTACCAACGCCCGGCGAATGTCGCTCCTCTACGAAACCAGCCACCTTCTCCTCTCTCACCTTCAGCTCAATGACGAAAAGCTGGAGCAGGTGGTCCGGTGGATGGCCGAGCTGACCCAGGCTCGTTACTGTGCCTTGCACCTCCTACCCGCCTCAGGACAGGAAGAGCGCATCATCGTTCACGGCATAGATGAGTCCTATCGGAGCATCCTTCCATCCCATCCAGAAGGCGCGGGACTCCTGGGGCATATCACTCCCTCCACCCCTGTCGTCCGCAGCGATGATCTCTCCAAGGACTCCCGGGTGCAGGGGTTCCCTCCTCATCACCCCCGGATGCACACCTTCCTGGGCGTGCCGGTCACCGCCCAGGGACGGCTTCTAGCCCGCTTCTACCTGGCCGACAAGCAAGAGGGCAAGCCCTTCACCGCCGAAGATGAGGCGTTGGCCAAAGCATTCGCCGCCACCGTCGCCACAGCGCTGGAGAATACCCGCCTCTTCCAAGAGAGCCAGCAGCGGTTGCGGGAGCTCAAGGGGCTCTACGAAATCTCCCGTGCCTTGGGCATGGTGGTTGAACCGAAGGAGCTCTACGGCCAAATCGTCGCCCAGATCGCCGAACTTATGGATGTGGAGATCTGTGCCATCTTCACCCTGGACCCCGATCGGGAAGAGATGTTGGTCTGCCAACCGCCGGCCGTAGGGCTGACCCCTGAACAGGTCTCCCGATTGCGCTTTCCCCTTCGACCGGAGACAGGGTTGCAACTGGCCTGGCAGGAGACCGGACCCCGCTGGGCCAACAGGCCCTACCGGGAGAGAGACCTGGCCCCCTTCTGGGACATCATGCGCCAACTGGGCATTCGTCAGATCCTGGGGTGCAACCTCTGGAGCGGGCATCGGAGTTGGGGTATGTTGGCCGTCGCCAACAAGCGGGATGGCTCCGAGATCACCGAGGCCGATGCCCGCCTCATCTCCACCCTAGCCCATCAGGCAGCGGCCATCCTGGAGAAGGTTCACTTGCAGCGAAAGCAGCGGGAGGAGGCCGAGATCACCGCTGCCCTTCTGGAGGTGAGCCAGGCCATCAACGACCTGATTCAACTGGGGGAGATCCTGGAGCGGGTGACCCAGATCACCCCTTCGTTGGTGGGCTGTGATTGCTGTTTGATCCACTTGTGGGATGCTGAGCAAGAGCGCTTCTTGCCTGCCGAGGCTGCCGGCCTCACACCGGAGCAGCGGGAGCGCTTCTTCCGCCACCGGTGTCTGCCTGCCGATGTTCCCTATGTGACCGACGAGGGAATTCCTCGGAAGACCCCGTTGGTCATCCGAGACACCCGGTCCAGCTCCCAGGTCCCCGAATGGCTTCGCCAGGAGATGGCTGTCCGCTCGTTGCTGGCTGTGCCCATCCTGAGCAAAGACCACCTTGTAGGAGGACTGCTGGTCTACAACAGCCACACCTCTCGGACCTTCAGCGAACAGGAGATCGCTATTGTCACCGGCATCGCCCATCAAACTGCCATCGCCATTGAAAACGCCCGGCTCTACCAGGAGCTCCAAAAGCGGGCTCAAGAGCTGGAGCGGGCCTACGAAGAGTTGAAGGACTTGGACCGGATGAAAAGCGAGTTCATCCAGAACGTCTCCCACGAGTTGCGTACGCCGCTCACTTTTGTTCGCGGCTATGTGGAGCTCCTGCTCTCCGGCGACCTAGGTCCCCTTAACCAGCGCCAGCGGGAGAGCCTGGAGATCGTGGCAGCCAAGAGCGGACGGCTGGCTGAATTGGTCAACGATGTCATCACCCTCCAGACGGTGGATGCCGATTCTCTGGAGCGCAGCGACGTTCCTCTCAGCTTGGTAGCTCGCTCGGCGATGCGAGGAGCGGCTGCCAAGGCCAAGGAGGCCGGTCTGACGCTACAGGAGGCCTTCGAAGAGCCGGAGAACACCTTGGTGTACGGTGACCCCCACCGTCTGGAGCAGGTTTTCGACAACCTCCTCAGCAATGCCATCAAGTTCAGTTCCCCTGGTAGCACCATCACCGTGCGGATCTACGACGATGGCGATGTCGTCCGGGCAGAGGTGGAGGACCAGGGGATTGGGATCCCTGAGGAGGCTTTGCCCCACATCTTCGATCGCTTCTATCAGGTGGACGGCTCCACCACCCGCCGTTATGAAGGGACTGGGTTGGGTCTGGCCATCGTCAAGCAGATTGTCGAGGCCCATGGTGGCGCGGTTGGGGTAGAGAGTCAGGTGGGAGAGGGAAGCCGCTTCTGGTTCACGATCCCCAAATACCAGGATGGGGGATCTGAGACGTGAGGGCGACCAAACAGAAACGGGCTGGACGAGCCAGCCCGTTTTTCTCTTCTCTCCGGAGGGGCTTTTACCCTAGGTACTCCCGCAGCTGGCGGCTGCGGCGGGGATGGCGAAGCCGGCGCAGAGCCCGACCCTCAATCTGCCGGATTCGCTCTCGAGTCAGCCCGAACTTCTGCCCTACCTCTTCTAGGGTGTAGCTCCGCCCATTGAGCAACCCGAAACGGAGACGCAAGATGCGCGCTTCGCGCGGTGAGAGGGTGGACAGTACCTCCTCGATCTTCTCTCTCAACAAATTGTGGTAAGCATTCTGAGGAGGCGTGGGCGTGGATTCGTCCTCGATAAAACCCCCTAGCTCATTGTCCTCATCATCGCCGATGGGTTGCTCCAGAGAGAGAGGAGCCCAGGAGACGCGGAGCATCCACTGAACCTTCCGGGGCTCCATATCTAACTCTTCGGCCAACTCCTCCGGCGTTGGCTTGTAACCCCACTCCTGCTCCAGTTCCCACGCCGTCTTGTAGAGCCGTCGAATCCGGTCCGACATATGGACTGGCACCCGGATCGTCCGTCCCTGGTCCGCGATGGCGCGGGTGATCGTCTGCCGGATCCACCAGGTGGCGTAGGTGCTGAAACGATACCCTCGCTGGTAGTCGAACTTCTCTACCGCCTTCATCAAGCCCAGGTTCCCTTCTTGGATTAGGTCCAGAAAGGGAACTCCTCGGCCCATATACTTTTTGGCGATGCTCACCACCAGCCGGGTATTGGCCTTGATCAGACGCTCTCGGGCTGCCAGACCCTCTTCGACGACCTTCTTTAGATGGGCGACCTCGTCGGGATCGTGTCCATTGCCTGAGATCTCCGCCAGCCGACGCTGGGCCTCCTGCCCCCGCTCCAGTTGCTTGGCCAGGGCCACCTCTTCCTCCGTGGTCAACAGGGGCACCTGCGCCATCTCTCGGAGATAGAGCCCAACGGTATCGTCGCTGGCGATCTCGCCAAGGTCGAGCTCCTCGTCCTCCCCAACTCCGGGACCAACCTCTTCGTCAATCTCCTCGATCTCTATGACTTCTTCCTGTCCCTTTCGCTCTTGAACCTCCTCTAGATCATCGTAGACCTGAATACCGACTTCATGACAAGCGAGTAAGACCTCCTCCAATTGATCCAGACTTTCCTCCGTCTCGGCCAGGACCTCCAGGACATCCTCCATCACCAGATACCCTTGAGTGTCCGCCTTTTCCAGCAACTCTTGCAACACATCCTCCCATACAGCCATTGCTACCACCCACCCTTCTAGATTGTTAAAGGGAACTACGACCTTTACGGTAACGCCAACCGACAGCAACAGAATCCGTTACGACAGGAGAGCCCGAAGTTGGGTTAGACGAGGGTCAACTGCCTCAACGACGCAGGAGCACGATCCCTCGTTGAGATTCTGACCACACTGACTACACAATCCCCGACAGTCTGGACGACACAAGGGACGCCAAGGTATGCTCAGCAAAACGTACTCACGGAGGGCCGGCGCCAGATCAATCCAGCCACCCTCCGTGATGTGGTAGAGAACACTCGGTTGATGGGAAGCGGGGGAGAGGAAGAGAAGGTCTTCGACCTCGACTGTCAGGGTGAGGGAAAAGGGGGTGAGGCAGCGGATGCACTCCGCCTCGATCTCGACGACTAGCTGACCAGAAGCCAGCAGGCCGTTATGAATCCTTGCCAGGGTCAGGGCACCCTGCAAGGACTGGACAACCAGGTCTTCACCCAGAGTATAAGGCCCGGTATCGAGGCTCAGCGTTTCTCGAGCGCCGAGAGGCCCTTTCAGTAGATGGGCAACCTGGTAGCGCATCACGCCCCAGCACGAAGAACCACTACGATCCCGGATGGCCACTCGGCCTCACGGGCGGGCAACGACGAGTCTCGACGAAGATGTTGAGATTATAACATAATCATGCGCCAAAGTCAAGGTTTTTTAATTGTGATTGCCCATATCTCGAGGGCAGAGGGGGTGGCCGTCGGCGAATATCCCACGAGTGGACAAATAGGTTGGCTAGTCATCCGCGTATTTATGCTTCGTTCGCGGATGGCCCATCACGGGTGTTCCCCTACCCGCTTGTGGGTAATCACCGGTTTTAAACCGCTTCTCCAACCCATCGCACAGGGATCCCCTGATCGGCCAGATAACGCTTCACCTGGCCGATGCTCAGCCGGCGGAAGTGAAAGAGGCTGGCGGCCAGAGCAGCATCGGCTCGCCCCTCCGTTAGCACTTGGTAGAAGTGCTCCAGAGTTCCTGCTCCCCCCGATGCGATAACCGGCACCGGCACAGCTTCAGCAACAGACCGGGTGAGGGCAATGTCGTAGCCCGCCTGAGTGCCGTCGGCGTCCATCGAAGTCAGCAGGATCTCACCGGCCCCTCGGTCGGCCACCTCT